>JBJTGN010000071.1:0-16164 GCA_046093905.1 Actinomycetota bacterium | reverse complement strand
GACTCGACCGTGAACGACCTTGGCACCAGACTCGATCAAGCGACTCTGCAGAGGTTCCGTCGCGAGAAAGCACAGCGCAACTGCCGCCGCATCAGCGGCGTCGACGGGCTCAGGCGGTCGTGTCAATCCGAGCCGGGCCTGCACCATCTTTTGGACCTGTGCCTTGTCGGCCCCTCCCCAACCAGTCACGGATTCTTTGACTTGATTCGGGGTGTATTCCACAACCTGACAGCCGTGGCGTACGGCAAGCGCCATCGCAATTCCACTCACTTGTCCGACCGACATGGCAGTACGGACGTTGACCTGAAAGAACACCTGCTCCACGGCAACAGCATCGGGCTCGAATTCGGAGATCAACTCTTCGATGTCGAGATGAAGTTGAGCGAGTCGCGAAGCAGTCGAATCGGTCGCTGACGTCCGAAGGACCCCGAGCGACACAGGCGAAACGGAATTCGCACCTGTGCTTTCGAGAACCGCGTATCCGCACCGGGTCATTCCCGGATCGATACCCAGTACACGCTTGGGCGACGCTGAACGTGGTGCCAACGGATCTGCTACTGGTCCTGTCCCGGATACGAACATGCGTACGCACTCTACCCAATACGCCATTGGTGCCGAGGTCATCACCACAGGGCGATCCTCGACCCAATCTCTCCGACCAGAAGCCCAATCTCTCCGAGTAGGAGATGGTCGAGTCAGGTTCTACTGAGCGATCAGTCGAGTTGATCCATCAGCTCGTCACTGATGTCGAAGTTGGCGTAGACGTCTTGAACGTCGTCGTTGTCCTGCAGCGCCTCCATGACCCGAAGGACCTTCTGAGCAGTTTCAGAATCCTCGATGGCAATCACGGTCGAGGACACCATTGTCGATTCAGCGGATTGCACTTCGACTCCTGCGGCTTCGATTGCTCCTTTGACGTCGTACACGTCCTGAGGCTCTGTCGTCACCCTCCACGACTCGCCGTCGCGCGAGATGTCTTGTGCCCCCGCCTCGAGCGCCACGGTCAAAACATCGTCCTCGGCCACCGATCCTGGCACGTAGATCACTCCACGCCGAGAGAACTGCCAGCCGACCGCTCCGGGTTCAGCCATGGCACCGCCGAGTTTCGAAAAGATGTTGCGAATATCGGCACCCGTTCTGTTCCTGTTGTCGGTGAGTGTGTCGACCATGATCGCAACTCCCCCTGGTGCGTAGCCCTCGTACATGATCGACTCGAAGTCCTCCCCTTGGGCTTCGCCGCTTCCACGTTTGATGGCTCGATCGATTGCGTCGTTCGTCATCTGCGCCGCTTTGGCCTTCTGGACGACCGTCCTCAATGTGGCGTTGGCAGTGAGATCCCCACCACCCTGACGAGCAGCGACCTCCAATTGTCGGGCAATCTTTGCGAACAACTTGCCCCGCGCCTTGTCGGCTGCGCCCTTCTTGTGCTTGATCGTTGCCCATTTGGAATGCCCGGACATTGTGTTACTCCTGAATTGGGGACGCGCCAACTGTAGACCGTCGCGTCGAGCGGGAAGGCGTGCTGTCGATCACCGAGTGAACGACGTCGAGAAAAATCGAGTGGATCGACGTGTCTTGAGTCAATTCGGGATGGAAGGAACTTGCCATCACACTCCCTTGCCTGACCAGACATGGCCGATCGCTCGCACGGGCAAGGACCTCGACCATCTCTCCGTGAGCTTCTATCGCAGGCGCTCGAATGAACACCGCTGGCACCGGATGGTCGATTCCATCCACTTCGAGACTCGTCTCGAACGAATCAACTTGCCGACCATAGGCATTTCGACGGACATCGATGTCGATCGCATTCAGGTTGATCTGGTCGTCACGGCCGTCTCGTATGTGTGAGGCCAGGAGAATCATGCCCGCACAGGTGCCAAAAACAGGGAGGCCGTCACCGATGGCAGTTTCGAGGCTCGCTCGCATTCCTGACGACACGAGCAAGTTGCTCATCGTGGTGCTCTCTCCACCGGGGATGATCAATCCATCGAGGTCGACGAGATCTTCGCAGGTGCGAACACGGCGAGTACGAGCTCCGAGTCGATGGAGCATTGTCTCATGCGCAGCAAATGCACCCTGAAGCGCAAGTACCCCGATCAAGAGACGAGAGTTGTCCGACATGGCGGTTGCGACCACACCTTCCAACGGCGCGAAGAAGGTGTTCACCAACCCCGTTCGGCATATCGCTGGTTGATTTCGTCCATCCCGATGCCCGTCATCGGCGCACCGAGACCGCGACTCACCTTGGCCAGCATCTCAGGATTGTCGAAGTGGGTTGTCGCCTCGACGATGGCCTTCGCGCGAGGAGCGGGGTCGTCACTCTTGAAGATTCCCGAACCGACAAAAACTGCTTCCGCACCGAGTTGCATCGCAAGTGCCGCATCTGCAGGTGTCGCCAGACCTCCAGCGCAGAACAATGGGACGGGCAGTTGTCCCGTCTGAGCGATTTCCTGAACGAGTCCGATCGGAGCCTGCAGAGTCTTCGCCCAATGAAAGAGCTCAGCAGAATCGGCCATCGTGATCTTGCGGATGTCACCAATGATGGAGCGAAGATGCCGAACTGCTTCGACAACGTTCCCAGTGCCAGCCTCACCTTTCGATCGGATCATCGCAGCACCTTCACTGATGCGACGAAGCGCTTCACCGAGATTGGTTGCGCCACACACGAACGGCACGGTGAATGCGAACTTGTCGATGTGATGAGCCTCGTCAGCAGGGGTGAGAACCTCGCTCTCGTCGACGAAGTCCACACCGAGCGCCTGAAGGATCTGCGCCTCCACGAAATGACCGATACGCGCCTTGGCCATGACGGGAATCGAGACTGCCTCCTTGATTCCCTCGATCATCTCTGGATCGCTCATTCGAGCAACGCCACCATCGCGACGAATGTCTGCAGGCACCCGCTCCAGGGCCATCACGGCACACGCGCCCGCATCTTCGGCAATCTTGGCCTGTTCGGGAGTGACGACATCCATGATGACTCCCCCCTTGAGCATCTCGGCGAGACCCCGCTTGACGGGGAATGAACCAACTACTGCGCTGGGAGCGTGCACCTTGTCCGACGACATACCGACAGGCTAACCGTCGACCCTGCTCGTTCGAATTGGATTTGTCAGGTAATCACTCGTCGACGAGATTCACATCCGAGTAAGCGGTCTGAGCGATCATTCCGAGCGGAGACCCTGCGTGGCCGATCCGATCAGGCCGGCCACGCAATGCCGTCCAGTGTCGCTCCTGCAGGAACGAGTGCAGCCTGCCCTTCGCGGATCAGCTCGACCCATGTTCGACCAGGTGTCAACTTGATCGGGTTTCCAGCCGCATCGGTCAGAGTCCACGGTGCAGTGCTGTCGGGGCGACTCCACGTTCCTTCGATCACCTTGCCGTTCGTCAACACCCAGACGACCCCGGTTCCCGTTGTCACCGCTTCGGGACTTCTGCTCTCGATCTGGCTTCGCCGGTAGACGCACACCATGATGATCACGTTGTCGGTGTTCACGAGATTGCCATTCGGATCGTTGTGTCGCTTGCCGTCCAGCATGCGCACGAACCGACCAGCTGCAGCGTCCCATTCCCACGAGGCACGCATGTCCCCATCCATGGTCACCTTCACACCGACGACATCGTCTCCATTGATGACATCTGCCTCGCCTCGATACTCGAACACCGGAGTGGGAATTCCGCCGCGACCAGCGCCGAGCTCCCAGATCTTGCTCGTGTTGGAAAACAGATTGTGCGGGGATCCCTTGTCTTCCGCTCGATAGAAAGCGCTGCCCGTGCCCTTTGCGAATGGGCTCATGTTGATGAGAGGCGAGTTGTTGATGATCTTCGTGACAGCCGGGTTTCCTCCGCTCCAGAGGAACAGCGGACTGTTGAGAGATGTCAGGAGATCCACGTCTTGAGTTCGACCGGACCGAATCGGTCCGACTGGATCCGACCCTTGAGAATGGAAGACCGCTGCAAATCGCGTCCAACCCTCGACGTTCTCATCGAAGACGATGTCTGCTTCCACCAGGCCACTCTGAGGTCGGGCCGCGGGATGATTGTCGATCTTGGCAACGATGGCGGGACGACTGAACACAGCCTGGGCGGATGTGGGGAGCCCAGTGAGAGGCGCCTTCGGAAGCGGGATCGTGGTCGTCGTCGTCGCCTCAGTCGTCGTCGTTGCGGCGGCCGTCGTCTCGGGAGACATCGCTGTCGTCGTCGTCAACATCACCGAAGTTCTCCCTCCGCCACAGGCTCCGAGAACCAGGGCGAAGGCAATGAGAGTTGCTCCGAATTTCGAGACCTTTGATGCGGGGGATGATGTCTTCACGTTGATGTCCTTGTGGCTGCCGGGGGTACGGAGATCTTACAAATCCTTCAGAAGGGCAATTCGGTCATCCAGCGGTGGATGCGTGTCGAAGAGTCCGTGAACCCATTTGAGCCGCCCTTCGTCGCGCACACCGGAAAGAGGTTGTTCGATCCACATATGAGCAGTCGCCATCGAAGCCGAATGCGTTGTCGTCGTATCGTCGCGCAACTTTTCCAGCGCCGAGATCAAACCGGGCGGATACCGAGTCAACTGACACGCCGACACATCGGCGAGTGTCTCTCGACGTCTGCTCATTGCAGCCTGCATGACACGGGCGACAATCGGAGCAACGATCAACAAGACGAAACCGACGAGAGCGAGTGGATTTGCCCCACCTTGTCGATCTCCTTCACGGGAAACCCGCCCGCCGTTCCACCACATCATGCGAATCGACAGGTCGGTCAAGATGGCAATCGTTCCGACGAGAGTCACGGCCAGAGTCGACACGAGAATGTCGTAGTTGCGGATGTGCGAGAGCTCGTGCGCCACGACACCTTCCAACTCCACCCGATTCATCTTTTCGAGGAGGCCCGTGGTGACAGCGATTGCCGCGTGCTGGGGATTGCGTCCCGTTGCAAATGCATTGGGAGCAGGATCGTCGATCACATAGACCCGCGGCTTGGGAAGTCCTCCTGCGATACAGAGTCCCTCGACGAGGTTGTGCAGTCGCTGGTAGGTCTCGGGGTCAGCGGGTTTGGCTCTACTCACTGCGAGAGCTATCGAATCCGATTTCCAATAGGAACCGAAAGCCATGGCTGCAGCGATGACGAGGGCAATGATGGACGATGTCACCCCTCCTCCGACGAGGTAACCGACGACAGCGCCAATGAGCGCGACGAAAACGGCGAAGCCCACGATGAGAAGCGCGCTCTTGCGCTTGTTCGACCTGATCTGCTCGAACATGCGGTCAGAACTCGACTGTCGGCGCAGTCCGTGCGTCTTGTTCGGCTTCGAAGAATTCCCGTCGAGTGAAGTTCCCGAGTTTGGCGATGAGCACGGTCGGGAAAGTGTCGAGTTTGTTGTGGTAACCCATGACGGAGTCGTTGTAGAACTGCCGAGCGTACGCAACTCGGCTCTCGGTCGACGTCAGCTCCTCTTGGAGGCTGAGGAAGTTCTGGTTCGCCTTCAGATCCGGGTAGGCCTCGGACAACGCGAACAGCTGGCGAAGCGCTCCCGTGACAGCGCCATCAGCTGTCGCCTGTGGCCCAGGTTGGGACGGGGCTGCGAGCGCAGCCTGACGGGCCTCGATCACAGCCTGAAACGTGGCCTGCTCGTGTTTGGCGTATCCCTTGACCGACTCGACGAGATTTGGAATCAGGTCGAGACGTCTCTTCAACTGAACATCGACCTGAGACCATGCGTTGTCCACTTGATTTCGCTGCCGAACCAGCCCGTTGTACGCAACAATGCCGTACAGGACGAGGACAGCAACGATGACGAGCACGATGATGAGAGCGGTCACCGTCTCAGCATACGACGCATGCGGTCACCGAGGAGTGCAGCGAATCGGGAGACCCACCCGGGCATTTGAACATCTCTCCCCCATGTCGCTTTCGCCACGGTTCCAAGGGTCGCTCGAAAGCGCCGAAAGAACTCTGAGATGTCGCCGATCTCGGCGGGAAAGTTGCCGGACAGTGAACGCTGAAGGGTCGAGCCGGCATTCCATCGGGGAACCTCCCTCGAGCGATCCTCGATCACCTTGTAGTACACATCGACATACGCTCGGGCAAGTGCCGCCATCGAGAAATCGTTCGCTCGTTGGCTTGCGGCCTCGGTGAGCCTCTGAGCGAGAGATGGATCACTCAGAACTCGAGTCAGCCCGTCCCGGAGCGCCTCCACATCTCCGGGCTCGACGAGCACTGCATCCAGATCGTCGGTTGCAACGTTCATGTAGCCGTCGAGTGCACTGGCAACCACGGGAGTTCGAGCTGCCATCGCTTCGATCAGCACCACCCCGAAGCTTTCCCCTCCCAATGATGGTGCACAGAAGACTGAAGCCTGCCGAAGATGCTCGGCCTTTTCCAGTTCCGTGATGCGTCCGAGCCAGCGAACTCGATCCTGCTCGGGAAACTCGGACTGCAATCTTGCAGTCTCCGGCCCATCCGATGCGATCAGAAGCTCGACGTCGCCAGTGAGTTGGGCATGGGCTCTCAACAAGACTTCGAGACCCTTGCGCGGCTCGTGTCGGCCACAGAAGAAGATGCTCTTGCGGCGCGACGAACCGACACTCGCCGCAGTTTCGGCGGCAGGTCGATACTGGTCGATGTCGACAGCGTTGGGGAGAATCGCGTAATCGCCGCCGAGATACCTCTGAGCAAGCGCGATGGCATCTTTCGACACCGCGATACGTGCGTCGATCGCGCTTGCGAAACCCTTCAAGGGACCATTGAGGTACTTGTAGCTCAGACTGTCCCCTGCAGCATGGAATGTTCCGACGATCGGCGCGGTCCGCATCACGAGAGCAGTGAGATTCGGTCCTGGAGTGAGCGGCTCGTGGAGGTGGAGAACGTCGAAACCCTCGTCGCGCAGAACTCGGATGGTGCGCAGTGCAGCAGACGGGTCCGGCGCCAATGGAGCAATCGATCCATTGGCAACCGTCGGCAACGACTCGCCGATCGGCGTCACGAAGGTGTCGGGCGGTGCCCCATCACATGGTCCGAGGACGCGAACTTCGTGTCCCAGTCGACGCAAGGCACGGGCGAGACCCATGACCTGACCTTGCACTCCTCCCGGGGTCGTCAGACTGTAGGGACACAAGAGCCCGATACGAAGATGCCCGCGAGTGGATACCTCGCGTCGATCTGAATCTGCTCCGACCATGATCGTCTCAACCTACCCATGCGGGATACCGTCGGAAGCATGTCTGCCAGTTCCCCGATCCGCCCCCTCGATGCAGTGAAGTTCGACGAACTCCCTGCGGTATCGCTCGTTGCATCTCCCAGCAAGAGGCGCCAAATCCTCGAATTGGCAGTCGAGGCCGAAACCAGAGGATTCCCCGCCATTGCCTGCCCCACACTGGGAAGCGCCCTCGGTCTGTGCGCGAGTTTGGCCCATGTCACGAGCCAGGTGCACTTCTACACCGCCATTCAGGGAATCTACGGAAATTCCATCGGCGAGATCGGTTCCCTTGCGAGCCATATCCACGAGGTTTCAGATGGACGATTCGCCCTCGGGCTGGGAGTCAGCCACGAGCCAATGGTGCGACGACTGGGAGCCTCGATGGGGCCACCCCTCGGCGATATGCGAACATTCGTCGACTCGCTTCGTGCGAACGCGAAGTATGGCGGCGAGCTTCCGCCGATCTATGTGGCGGCACTGAGAAATCGCATGCTCGATCTTGCTGCAGACATCGCCGAGGGTGCGCTGTGGGCGAACGCGAGTTACTCCTTCACGACTACCCAGGTGACACGCGTCGACGTGACTCGTCGGTCTTCCGGCTTCTATCTCGCCAATATGATCCCGACGGTCATCAGCGACGACCATGCCGCCGCTGCTGCGGTCAATCGCAAGACGATGTCCACGTACGTGCGTCTCCCGAATTACCGCAACTATTGGAAGGCTGCGGGTTACGTCGAAGAGATGGAGGCGATCGAAGCAGCCATCGCCGAGGGAAACACCAGCGACCACGCTCATCTCATGTCTGATCGATGGCTCGAAGACTGCACTCTCTTTGGCACTGCAGAAGACATCCGCAACGGATTCCAGCGCTGGAGAGCACTCGGGATCGAACCCATCGCCGTGATGTCGAGCACTTCCGGAGGTCAAGTCAAGGCAATCGGAGAACTCTTCGACGTGTATTCGCGCTGAGCGACCCGCTATAGCGAGTGGTCACTGGAAACGCTGGGCATTTCGCTCGATGAACAGAGCGTGACCCGGATCCGACGGCCAGTTGGGTTGGAGCAGATGCCATTGCTCCGGGGCTCGCCGAATCAACAGTTCGAGTTCCTCGGCGAGAACTTGAGTGATCCGATTGACGTCGTCGCGCAATCCACCCTGTCGAGAGCATTCGATGGGAGGCCGGATGATCGCGTGATGGCCCGAGGTTCTGTTCGAGAAGTACACCGCCGTCGGCAAGAGCGCTGAACCACACCGCAATGCCAATGTTGCTGGACCGGCGGGAAGGGTCGTGCGTTCACCGAAGAATTCGACCGGCGCGCCAGAACCCGTCAAGTCCCGATCGCTCAGGAGACACAGAACCTCGTTGTTTCGCAGTGCCTTGAGACATTCCGATCCCGCATCGGGCCCGAGGGGAATCACCTTCATCCCGAACTGACGTCTCAAGTCAGCGAACCATTCGAACAATTCCACGGGCTCGAGAGGCTCCACGACGACCGCAAGGCGTTGACCATTGTCCGCAGCCCATCGTCCGGCCCACTCCCAGCCCCCCAGATGTGGCAGAGCAAGGATCGCCCCATTGCCCCGATCGAGCGCCGCGAGGAGATGCTCGTCGTATCCCTCGACCGAGAATGCCGAGGCGACTTGACGCTTCGAGAGAGCCGGCAGACGAAAGCTCTCGACGTAGTACCGCGCATAGCTGTCGAACACAGCTTGAGTCAGCCTGCGGATCTCCCAGGATCGAGCCTTCGGGTGCAAGCGGCGCATGTGCCTCTCCACCATCGCACGACGAGTTCGCATGGACAGCGAAGCAGGGAGGCCGAGCACAGATCCGAGCGGACCGGTCAGAGAGCTCGGAACCGTCTTCGACAGAAGGGACCCGACCTTGTAGCCGGACACGGTCGCCGAGTCTGCCAAGCCGCGCAAGACAGATGTGGGAGAAGACGGGTCGACCACAGAAAGACTTTTCAGTCTCGACGTTGACGTCGAGCCGCAGTCAGCCGAGTCCGCCGAGCGGCCCGACGACTTCTGCGCCGCGAACGCCGCATCTCGATGCGCTCAGCAGTCACGGGCGCCACCGCCGCCTGGTTCCACACCTTCACGAACCTCTGCAGAGCGGTCACCGTCGTGAGAACAAGCATCACCCAGAGGATGGGCACGAGAAGGACCGGGAAGAGCAGACCGAGGCACAGCATGATGATGCGCTCGGCGCGCTCCATCAAACCACCTTTGGCCGACAAGCCGAGAGACTCCGCTTTCGCACGCTCGTACGAGATCACCGAACTCGCAGCAGCCACGGCGAACGGCAGAATCGCCACGTAGGCAGACTCCTCACCAGCCAAGTACCAGGCAATACCGCCGAGCAACAGGGAATCTGTGACTCGGTCGATGACCGAATCGAAGAACGCACCTCGCTGGCTCGACGTGTTGGAAGCCTTTGCCAATGCTCCGTCGAGCAGATCCGGAAGGGCGGCCAAGATCACGAGAAGCAATCCGAGCGCCAAGTGACCGAGTGCAATCGAAACTGCAGCACCGCAGGCAATGACCAGCCCCGCAATGGTGAGGTGGTCAGGAGAGATGCGCGTCTTTCTCAGCGAATCACCGAGTGGTTTGACGGCCTTGTCGACCGAACTTCTGAACTGGCCGTCGAACATGGCGTCAGTCTAGAGACCCGGGGACACTCTGATCGGGCAGTAGGGAGAGCTTCTTCATTGCTTCGACCAATCTTCTTCGTTGTCTTGAGTCATGTGTTCGAGGACGAGCCCCGACACCGCATCGACGAGGACGAGACCTCGCTGACGCGGAGGGTTCTCACTCGAGTAACACAAGACCCGCCAAGTGGGACGACTGCGAAGGCCTCGCCACACCTGCTGCGCAGATGCGTGACCGACCTCGAAGCCGACAGCCGAACCAGCCGCAGCGAGAGCCTCTTGCTCGTCGACACGCATCCGCCAACCTGAGCTCACCGAATACACGCCGAAAGCGATCAACAAGACAGCTCCTGCGACGAGACCCGAGTTCACGAATGGACCCTCATCTCCACGAATCAATGCCAGTGCTGTGACTGCGAAGCCGGTCACGAGGTAGATGATCCCGGGAATACGTCGACGGCTGTTGTCGGGAAACGAGTACTCATCGGAGTGGGTGATGGCGACGAGTTCGTCTGGCAGCCGGTCACGAAACTCAGCAGAAGAGTCACTTCTTCCCTTCGTCTCCTCGACTTTGCTCACGGTTGTTCCTTCCTGTTCGCGATGCGGTCATTCTTGCGGAGTTCCCAAGCCGTGCGAAGTCGAGTTGCCGTGACATCGAGCGCCTCAGGAATCGCCTTCACCGACGCCGTCGAGACCATGAAATTGGCATCCCCGACCCAACGCGGGACGACGTGGACGTGGAGGTGTTCACTCACACTGCCACCCGAGGCTGCTCCGAGATTGAGCCCGATGTTGAATCCATCGGGTCCGAGTGCGTCCCGAAGTACAGCGACAGCAGTTTCGACCTCTGCCCACAACTCGCTGAATTCATCGGAGTCGAGGTCCGAGATCTCGGCGATCTGTCGGTACGGCAGGACGAGAACATGCCCCACTGAGTACGGATACGAGTTCATGATCGTGAAAACTCGCTCCCCTCGATGGATGATGAACGTCTCCTCATCGGACAGATCCGATTCGAGAATCTTCCGGAAGATACTCGGACCGTCGATGCTCCGAGGGCGGCCGTCGCCGACGACGACTCTTTCGAGGCCTGAGACGTACTGCGAACGCCAACCGGACCAAATGTTGTCGATCATGAACCGGCGAAGACGAGACTCATGATCGATCCAATGCTGCAGGAATCGACATGGTCAGCTCACCGCCGATTCGCTCGATGAACTGAGCGAGAGCAACACCCCGATCGACGGAGCCATCACGAGTATTGACGCCGACCGTTCCGTGCTCGATGTCGTCGTCACCGACCACGAGCACATACGGAATCTTCTCCAGCTTGGCAGATCGAATTCTCTTGCCGAGAGGGTCGGCAGCCTCGACCAAATCGACGCGCGCCCCTCGTCGTCGTAGAGAATCGACGACTGAACGCGCGTACTCGTCGTGAGTCTCGGCTACCGGAAGAACTCGAATCTGAACGGGGCTCAACCAGACCGGAAAGGCCCCCGCGTAGTGTTCGACAAGAACTCCGAAGAAGCGCTCGACGGAACCGAACAATGCCCGATGCAGCATGATCGGACGCTTGCGCGTTCCTTCGGGGGACACGTACTCCAGACCGAAACGCTCGGGCAGATTGAAATCACATTGGATCGTCGACAACTGCCATGTTCGACCGATCGCGTCTCGGACGTGGATGTCGATCTTAGGACCGTAGAACGCTGCATCCTCTGGCTTGACGGTGTACTCGACACCGTGAGTCTGAAGTGCCTTCGCGAGGGCGTTGGTGGCGGACTCCCAGATCTCGTCGGTACCGACGTATTTGGCGGGATCCTTCGTCGAGAGGTGGAAGGAGAAGTCCTCGAAGCCGAAAGCCTTCAAGACACTGATGACGAAATCGAGGAGGGAGATGATCTCGTCCTGCAACTGATCTTCTGTGCAGTAGATGTGACTGTCGTCCTGGGTGAACCCTCGAATACGCAACAGACCGTGCAAGGTTCCTGCTCGCTCGTATCGGTACACGGTTCCGAGCTCGAACAGCCTGAGCGGAAGCTCGCGATAGCTGCGTTGACGTCCACGGAAGATCAGGCAATGCATCGGGCAGTTCATCGGCTTCGGGTAGTAGACACCGTTGTCCATCTCCATCGGTGGGTACATCCCATCGGCGTAGAAGTCCAAGTGACCCGACGTCTGGAACAGCGTCGCATTCGACAAATGGGGTGTGAAGACGAACTGGTATCCGCCCTCTTGGTGTCGCAGACGGCTGTAGTCCTCCATCAGTTTGCGAACGATCGCTCCCTTGGGGTGCCAGACGGCGAGTCCACCGCCGAGCTCCGACGGAAAGGACAAAAGATCGAGTTCGACACTCAACTTGCGATGGTCGCGACGTTCCGCCTCGGCGAGTTGTGTCAAGTAGTCGTTGAGAGCCGCCTTGCTCTCCCACGCAGTTCCGTAGATGCGCTGGAGCGTGGGACCCTTCTCGTTGCCGCGCCAGTAGGCCGACGACACCTTCTGCAGCTTGAAATGTCCGAGTCTGCCGGTGCTCGGAACATGCGGACCGAGACACAGGTCGACGAACTCGTCCGAGTTTCGATACACGCTGACGGAGTCACCGCCATCTCCGACTTCGCCACTATCAGCACCGTCCGCTCCGCCTCCACGAACGCGCTCGATGATCTCGCACTTGTACGGCTGCTGCTCGAAAAGTCGAAGTGCTTCATCGATGTCGATCGAGGAGCGCTCGAACGGCTGATCCGCAGCCATGATCTCGCGCATCTTGGCCTCGACCGCTTCGAGATCGGCTTCGGTGAACGCGCGACCCGCCAGATCGAAGTCGTAGTAGAAGCCATTTTCGATCGCAGGACCAATGGTGTACTTCGCACCTGGGAAGAGTTGCGTCACTGCTTGGGCAAGGACGTGAGCTGTCGAGTGTCGCAGTACGTGTCGTCCCGAATCGGAATCGGCAGTCACGATCTCCACCGAGACCCCGTTCGTCAAGGGCGACCCCAGGTCGGCGAGCTCCCCGTTCACCCGCGCAGCAACGGCTGCCTTGGCAAGATTTTTGCTGATCGAGGCGGCGAGATCCAGCGAAGTCGACCCTGGGGCAACCTCCCTTTTCGACCCGTCCGGGAGTGAAATGGTGATATCCGACATGACCCGATGAGTTTAGGGTCAGGCATCGACTCCGGCATGGGAGGTTTCCGCACCAGCATTCAACGTGGCGTGCACAGGCACCTCGACGATCGGATCGTTGACATGAGCGACCCTCGAGGACGTCACACTCTCGGAGTCGGCGGACTTGCCGGCATAGACGTTCTTGTACACCTGACCCGTCATCTCGCGAATCTCGAACATGACCTCGTCGATCATTGCCCGCCACGCCCGGTGTGGTTCCGTCGCCTCGGTGTAGCGCTTGGGATCGACGGGACGTCCGATCGTGATCGAGCACGACTTCAGCACCTTGGGGGCCTTGGCGTCGGGCGGTTGGATCTTGTCGGTACCGATGATTCCCACTGGAAAGATCGGACAGCCGATCGTGGTCGCAAGTCGCGCAGCACCTGTACGACCCTTGTAGAGACAACCATCTCTGCTGCGTGTTCCTTCGGGGAAGATGCCGAAGATCTCTCCTCGTCGAAGTACGTTCAATGCAGCATCGAGAGCAGCTTGGCTCTTCTCGCCTCCTGATCGGTCGATCGGAATCATGCCCATCAGCGGGAAGAGAAACTTGGTCTTCCATGAGTCCATGTATTCGGCCTTGCCGACGAACGAAATGTTCCGCGGCAGCGTCAACATCAGAAAGGCCGAGTCGAGAAAACTGATGTGATTCGGGCAGAGGATGGCCGGTCCGTTCTGAGGAAGGCGCTCGAGTCCTTCGATCTCGATGTCCCACAACAAACGGGTGACGGGGCGAAGTGCAGCGCGAGCACGAGCTTGCGCTTTTCCTGCCCCCTGAACCTTCATGATTCCCCTGCTCCGTCTTACAGAATGAACCTCGAAGCCGGAAGATTAGTCCCCAGGCGGTCAATTCTCGTGTCGAGGACCGATTTCACATGAACACACGTGACGAGCGATCCTGATCGCGAACGTCCCACTCGGACGAGGTCAGGCCGGCGAGGTTGGAGTGAGTTCGATGCCGAGAAGGCTCGCCGCGTGTCTCACCGACCAGCCCCGAGACGCAGCCTCGTCGATCACACTGATAGCACCAGGAGTATCGAGATCGTCATCGAGTCGGGCTCGAACCTCGGTGAGGACGCCTTCGTCGTTGGACTGATCGACGGCAGACGCCCTCTCCCAGTTCTCGAGTCTCTTTCCAGCTGCGGGAAGCAGCGCCGAGGTCCATTCCCACTCTCGTCGATAATGGTTGTCGATGACAGCGAGCCGTATGACACGCGGATCCCACACCTTGCGAAGCGCATCGACAAACTCCAGGTTGCCCAGGCTCTTGGACATCTTCGCTCCGTCCATGAACACCATCGCCACATGCATCCAGTGGCGAACGAACGGCTGGCCGGTAGCAGCTTCGCTCTGAGCACGTTCACATTCGTGATGAGGAAAGATCAGATCGGATCCTCCGCCGTGCAAGTCGATCGTCTCACCCAATTCGCGAAGTGCCAGTGCCGAACATTCGATGTGCCACCCCGGCCTCCCTGCACCCCACACAGCATCCCACGATGGTTCGTCTTCTGCCGACGGCTGCCACAGCACGAAGTCGAGGGGATGACGCTTGTCCGGATTGTCGACGTCACCGCCTCTTTCGCGAGCGAACCCGATCATCTGATCGGGTGAGTAGTGGCTGACCGTTCCGAATGAATCGAACTTGCTGACGTCGAAGTACACAGATCCACCCGACTCGTACGCGAAGCCGCGCTCGAGGACCATCCCGATGAAACCTCTGATGTCGGAGATTGCCGAGGAGGCTCGCGGCGACGAGTACATCGGCAGGACATTCAAGGCCGCCATGTCTCGTTCGAATCGCGCCTCCTCTCCCGCTGCGAGATCGAGATAGTGCACTCCGAGTTCGCGAGCCTTTGCGAACAGTGGATCGTCGACGTCGGTGACGTTGCGAACGCACCTCACCTCGGGTCCGGAATCGATCAATCGGCGTTGCAGAACGTCGTAGGCGAGAAACGTGGCTGCATGCCCGATGTGCGTTGCGTCGTACGGCGTGATCCCGCAGGTGTACATGGTGACGAGAGGGCCTGGTTCGAACGGCACAATTGCTCGTCTCGCAGTGTCGTAGAGCTTCATCATCCTCGAGGCATCGCCTTGATGCCGGTCAACTTGGGTGCAACCCGTGTCTTGTAGCGCACATTCAACTGCAGTAGCACGGCCGTGAATGCTTCGATTGCGGTTGCGTTCGACAACTGCCCAGCGTCGAGGGGGCGACACCCAGGAATGTGCGACACGATGTCGGAAACTTCCTCGAGCGCGGACGCATCATCGGAACAGATCAGAACATCTGAATCGATCGGTGAACCGAGATGACCGAGTTCCTTCGCCGGGAGGTGGTGGAACGCAGCCACCACTCGGCAACCGGGCACGGCAGCTTGAACATGAGCCGCGACGCTGCCACGCGGCGGTAACAGCGGCTGAAACTCCCCTGCGACCCGCACGAGAGCGTTCGCCATGCTGATCACGATCTTGCCTTGCAACGCCTGCGCATTCTCCTGGACGGTGGCAGCAGCAGAATCCCATGGCGTCGCGATCACGACCATGTCACAAGCCGATGCGGTTGCATTGTCCCCTGCCGACAAACGGCCGGAAAGTTCGGGGAACTTGACGAGTTCAGCCGCAACGACTTCGACTGCACGTTCGAGAGATCTCGACCCGATGACGATGTGGTAGCCGACCGAAGCCAACCGCGACCCGAGCGACGTCCCGGCTGGTCCAGTTCCACCCAGGATTCCAATGCGCATCCCTCAAGACTGACACACCGAGGCGCCCGCACTCCCCATCCATCCCTACACCCAATTTCACAAGTCATGGATTTCTGGCATCACGGATTTCCGGAAACCCATTCCGGGACCTGCCCACGCCCGGTTCGCCCCCATCTCGCCACCACTAAGTTGAGGGCATGGGTTTACTCGATGGAAAGAAGATCGTTGTCACAGGAGTTCTCACCGATGCCTCCTTGGCATTCGGAATCGCTCGACTCTGTATGGACCAAGGAGCCGACATCGTGCTGACCGGTGCCGGACGGGCCATGTCCCTGACCCAGCGAACTGCGCGCAAATTACCGAGCGACATCGAAGTCCTCGAGCTCGACGTCACCGTCGATGCACATGCCGACGTCGTGCGAAGCCGTTTGTCGGAAAAGTGGGGTTCGGTCGATGGAGTCGT
>JBJTGN010000070.1:0-3356 GCA_046093905.1 Actinomycetota bacterium | reverse complement strand
ACCACCTTCTTGCCCGAGCGCGCAATGACTTCAGCGAGCCCAGAGCCCATGATTCCCGAACCACAAATTCCTACCGTGTGTATCTCTCGAACAGTCATGGTGTAACCGTACTCATGGTCGACTCTGCGCTACCAACCCGTTCCCCTGAGTCAGAGAAAGGGGTGGTAAGTTGCCGACGGGATGGGAACCGTCGTCTTGCAAGGTGGTGGGCCGTTCGTTGCCAATGACGACCTCGACGCGCGACTCCTCGGCCCCCTAGGAGGGCCCATTGCGATTCTGCCGACCGCAGAGGCGTTCGAGAATCCCGATGTACTGAAGGCCAGTGCCCAAGCATGGGCCGAACGACTGCACTTGTCTGTCGTCATCTGCGACGTCTTCACGAGGGCAGACGCACGAGAAGATCACCATGCGCAAGTAGTGCGTACGTCGTCTGCGGTCATCCTTGCAGGGGACTCTTCAATCCATTTGCGCTCGACGTTGCTTAACACGGTCGTATGGGATGCAGTGACTGAGCAGGCGGAATCCGGGGTCGTTGTCGGCATAGGAAACTGCGCGGCGGCGCTGTGTGACCCGATGATCGATCAACGCGGAGGCGCGTTCGGGCTTGGACTTGGCTTGATAACTGATTTTGCAGCCGTCGTTGAGGTTGAGAAATGGAGCGACGAGCGCCTCAGACGAACCCGACAACTTGCGACAGGTTCACTCGTAGAGATTCCAACTGGCGCTGCGATGTTGAGGGTGGACTCACGTTGGAAAATCGTGGGCGACGTTGTCGTCCGTAGTCTTGAAGGTCGCATCCTCTCGTGACGAGATCACCCCAATTCCGTCCTGACGTTCAAGGGATACGAGCCGTAGCGGTGCTGCTCGTGGTCCTCTATCACGCAGGTGGCATAGTCGGCGCCGGCTTCGTCGGAGTCGACATGTTTTTCGTGATTTCGGGCTACGTCATCATGGGGTCAGTCCAACGAAGGCTGTTGATCTCGAAGTCATTTTCGATCACCGAATTCCTCGGTCGGCGAGTAAGGAGGCTCTTCCCCGCACTTGCAGTGGTGGTGGGAATCACGATGATTGCTACACCATGGCTCGCGCCGATCTCCTCGCTGACACAGACCATGCGGACCGGGCTCTTCTCATCTGTGAGTGCCGCGAACGTGTTCCTCTACCGATTCAGGCCTGACGGATACTTCGAGGTTGCAGAGAAGACAAACCCTCTCTTGCACATGTGGTCACTATCGATTGAGGAGCAGTTCTACTTGGGATTTGCGCTACTCCTCGGGCTACTCACACTCATTCGTCGTGTTCGACTTTCGACACGAGTACTTGTTGCGACGTTCGCGCTTGTTGGAGTCGCATCGTTTGCCTTATGTGTATATCTCGGATCCGAGAGCCTTTCAATCCCATCGACACTTTCTCGGATTGTCGGTTCGGATGCACTAGATAGCGATTTCAACTTCTATCTGCCGTTCACACGAGCGTGGGAGTTCATCGTTGGAATGTTGCTTGCCTTCGTCCCAGTATCGAAGTCGTATCGCCCGTTGGCACGATCAGTACTTGCTCTTGTGCTTCTGATGATGTCGGTAGTACTGATTTCTGATCAAGACAGGTTCCCGGGGTTGTTGGCCGCCATTCCCGTCGCACTCACTGTGGTGTTGATCGGCAATGCGCCGATTGACGGTCCGCTTGGCGCACTTCTCGCGAGCCGAACCATGGTCTTTATCGGAGACCGCAGTTACAGCTGGTACTTGTGGCACTGGCCGATCATCCAATTCGTTCGACCGATTTTTCCAGAGAGTCGCCTGACACTGGTTGCTGCCGCAGCCGCATCCTTTGGTCTGGCGATGTTGTCGTATCGCCATCTTGAATTGCGGTTTATGAGTCGAAAGCGGTCAGTGCTCCATACGGCAGGGCTGGCTTTGGCCCCGCTGGCGGTTGCTGTCGTTACATTTTTTGCGCCGTTCAAGCCTTTTCCCGAACTTGGGCTTCATCTAGACGCAGAACGTGGTTGCGAGTCGGGCGACCCAGCCTTGGTGGCGCGTGACTCACGATGCACCATTGCGGTCGGTGGATCTCGTGGGCAGGCAGTACTGCTAGGTGATTCACACGCCGGGCAGCTTTCTGAGGGTTTCGTCCTTGCGGCACACCAACTCAAACTTGATGCAACAATCGCGGTGAGGGCAGGTAAGCCACTGGTCGCACCTTCCAATGACGCGATGAAACCTGGAGATGATGAGTTAATTGACGCGGTTCTCGCGAGCAACCCGAGTGTTGTGGTCATTGCCCAGTCGCGATATCCAGACTCAATTCCCGACGGTCTTCTTTGGCAAGATGTCTTTGCTCCAGTCATTTCCTACGTGACAAGACATGCAATACCAATTGTCGTGGTTAACTCATCCTCAATAATTGGAATCGACCCGATGACCTGCTCTTGGCTATCAATTCAGTTAATGCAATGCAGTTCAGATGTGACTGCGACAAGAGCTCAAGTTGAAGCACCGGTCGACGCAGGTTTGGGAGACGAAAGGGAGTCAACGGCTGGAACGTCCGCAATTCTGGTCAGTTTGCTTGATATCTTCTGCGACCAGCGAGGTTGTCCTGCAATACGGAATGGTAAATGGATGTGGCGTGACTCCGCGCACATCTCTCGTTACGCAAGTGAACTCACCGCACCTCTGTTGCGAGACGCCATGAGCGCCTCAATGATGACGGACTAACTCTCGATGATCGTCACGGACTCGATCACCAGCGGTTCGCTCGGCGGGACCCCGTTCGCCACAGGATCGGGGTTACCTGCGGCGTTCAGCGCAGGAATAGTCGAGTCGAGACCATCCGTCACCTGACCAAACAGCGTGTAGTTCGGTGGGAGGTTGATGCCATCATCGCCGGTGATGATGAAGAACTGACTGCCGTTCGTGTTTGATCCCGAGTTTGCCATCGCGATCGAACCCAACGTGTACTCACCAGCTGTCGGTAGTTCGTCGGCGAACTGGTAGCCAGGTCCACCTGAGCCGGTGGCGGTTGGGTCACCGCACTGCACGACGAAATTCGAAATTGCGCGATGGCAGTTCGTCGCGTCGTAGTACTTGTATCGGGCGAGGACGACGAAGTTGTTTACCGCGAGCGGTGCTTTTGCCGAATCGAGGACAATCGAAAAGTCGCCCTTGTTCGTCTTGACCATCGCGGTGTAGGTCACGCCAGGTTCAATGCATGCCGGCGGTGCCTGGTCGAATTGAACGGCCCGTTCCTCACTGCCGTCCTTGGCCGGGCAGGGGGTTTCACCAGTGATGACCCGACCGTCGGGAGTCGGTGTGGCTGGGGTCGTTGCAACGGTGGTGTCGGTCGTCTGGGTTGCATCATCA
>JBJTGN010000069.1:0-16606 GCA_046093905.1 Actinomycetota bacterium | reverse complement strand
CGTGTCGTGGTTCATTTCGTACTTGTTGCGCGACCCCTGGGGGATCTCGACGATCATTTCGATTTCCATGGCGACCCAGTTCTGTTGTTGTCGGTGCTTGTGATCTCGATCCGGGCGTCAGCGAGCCAGCGCTTCGAGGGTCGCTTCCATGTTCCGCCGGTTGTGAGATGCGCGGTCCTTGACCCCAGACACCACACCGCCGAGCCATGACGCAAACTTGCTGCGTCGATCGACCCAGGAGTGCGTCACCAAGGTGCCGTTACCTGATGGTTCGACTTCGTAGATCCAATCGCACCACGCAGATGGACCAACCATGAGAGCGAAAGTGATTCGCCGTTGCGGCTCGTACTCGGTGACAACCACAACCGTGCTCCACGACTTCTTGCCATTGGAGTTGCGCCCTTTGAATCGTGCACCCACTGCCGGGCCGGTCGCTCCCTTGATCCATTCACCGCCCTGATTCTCCGGTGACCACTCGCCCATGCGAGAGAGATCACTGACCTTGTTCCACACATCCTCAGGCGAGGCGTCGACGACTTTGGTCACGACGACCGGCTCTGCGCTCTGTGATTTCTTCGCCATGGTTGGCTCCTGTTCCCTACGTACTCTCAGGCTGGGCCGGAGAACATGCCGACGCGTTCTGGTCGGTGCAATTCGTTGTTCTCACCTTCGTAGCGAGAAATCTCGTTGCGGCCGACGACGTGCCAATGCACTTCGTCCGGTCCATCGGCGAGACGCAGAGTGCGCTGGCTCGCGTAGAGACGAGCAAGAGGGGTCCACTGGGATACGCCAGTGGCACCGTGGAACTGAATTGCCTCGTCGATGATCTTGCAGACACGCTCGGGAACCATTGCCTTGACCGCGCTCACCCACACTCGGGCTTCTGCGTTACCCATGGTGTCCATCGCCTTTGCGGCGCGCAGCACCATCAATCGACACGCCTCGAGTTCGATTCGGGCTTTGGCGATCACTTCGGGGTTCTTCCCGAGGCGGGCGATCGGCTTGCCGAAAGCCTCGCGGCTCAAGCCTCGACGGATCATCAGTTCGAGGGCTCGCTCACCGGCACCGATCGAACGCATGCAGTGATGGATACGCCCAGGTCCGAGGCGAACCTGCGAAATCTCGAATCCCTTGCCCTCGCCGAGGAGAACATTCGATGCCGGGACACGTACATCGCTGAATCGCAGGTGCATGTGACCGTGGGGAGCGTCGTCTTCTCCGAAGACTTCCATTGCGCCAAGGATTTCGACGCCGGGCGTGTCCATCGGTACGAGGATCTGTGAGTGCCGGCGATGCGGAGGCGCATCAGGGCTCGTGAGCAACATGCAGATCATGATCTTGCACCGGGGATCCCCCGCACCGGAGATGTAGTACTTCTCGCCGTTGATCAGCCACTCGTCGCCGTCGAGGACTGCGCGACATTCGAGATTCTTCGCGTCCGATGAAGCAACGTCGGGTTCGGTCATTGCATAGGCAGATCGAATCTCTCCGGCGAGAAGCGGTTCGAGCCATTTCTTCTTCTGCTCCGGTGTACCGACACGCTCGAGGACTTCCATGTTTCCGGTGTCCGGAGCGCTGCAGTTCATCGTCTCGGAAGCAATCGGATTCTTTCCGAGCTCGACGGCGATGTAGGCGTAGTCGAGGTTCGACAAGCCTTCACCGGTTTCGGCGTTGGGCAGGAAGAAGTTCCACAGCCCTCGAGCCTTGGCCTGAGCTTTGAGTGAGTCGAGCAATTCGAGCTGACCTTCGCCCCACCCCCAGCGATCGGCTCGTCCTTCACCGAGTCGGTGGAACTCCGCTGTTGCGGGCTCGACGACTTCATCGATGAATTTCACGACTGCCTCGTAGAGAGGTCTCGCCTTTTCGGACATCGCCAGGTTCATGGCGTCATCGGTTGCAATTCCAGAGTGCATTCCAGGCTTCGGCATGAGCCCAACCTAGTCCTCCCCTTCGGGAGTCGAAGAGCCGACTACTCAGTCGTTTCGGCCGCGAAATGGCGTCTCAGAGCCTCGAATACGTCACCGAGCACCTCGATCTGCCGAGGCGTGAGTGCGTCGATGAAGTGCTTGCGAACGCTCATCACGTGCTGAGGTGCCACGTTCTCGAGCAGGCGCCGCCCGCTCGGCGTGAGAGCGGCAAGCGTGGCTCGTCGATCCTCGGGGCACGGTTCGCGCACGACCGCACCCATGCGCACGAGTCCATCGAGCCGGCGAGTCAATCCACTCGGCGAGAGGTGCAGCAAAGTGGCGAGGTCGCACATGCGCATCCTCTCGTTCTCCTGCTCACTCAAATAGACGAGAACTTGGTAGTCACCCACGGTGAGACCGACATCGGTCAGGTCTCCTTCGAGCGCATTCTGCAGATCACCGATGGTCTCGATGTAGCCGCGCCACGCTCGCATCTCTCGATCATCGAGCCATTTCACATCGATTGCCTTCGATCCAGTTCCGGCACTACCCATGGGATCAGTGTAGAGAATTTTCCCTGTATTAGTTGCGACCGCAAACATCATGCGTTATTGTTTGCGCACGCAAGTAAATGCGACACCACCACGAAGGGAACATGACATGGCTGATCTCAGCTCACTCACTCCAGGCACTTGGAACGTCGACCCGTCCCACTCGGGTCTCAACTTCACCGTCAAGCACCTGATGGTCTCCAAGGTCCGCGGCCGCTTCGCCTCGTTCTCCGGAACCCTGAACATCGCGGCAGATCCGCTGCAGAGTTCAGTGACCGCCCAGGCCGAGGTTGCGTCGGTGACGACGGGCGATACCGGACGCGACGAGCACCTCCGCAGCGGAGACTTCTTCGAAGCAGAGAAGTTCCCCTCCATCTCGTTCGCCTCGACGAAGATCGAAGCCGACGGGGACGACTTCGTGCTCCACGCAGACCTCACGATCAAGGGCGTCACGAAGAACGTGAAGTTCGATCTCGAATTCGATGGCGTCGGCAAGGACCCATGGGGCAACACCAAGGCAGGTTTCAGTGCAGAAGCCGAAATCAACCGCAAGGACTTCGGTCTGGAGTGGAACGCTGCCCTCGAGACCGGCGGCGTACTCGTCGGTGAAAAGGTGAAGATCCAACTCGACATCCAGGCCGTCAAGGCCTGAACAGTTCTCTCCCTCCCCCGCGAGAGAAAACAGAGATCCCGGGCAGCAATGCCCGGGATCTCTTGCGTTTCGTGGCGACGTGCTGTTATTCGCCGATGAGTTCCTTGCGCAGTTCACGCTTCAAGAACTTGCCGCTCGCGTTACGTGGAATTGCCTCGTCGCGGAACCACAAGCGTGACGGAATTTTGTGCTTGGCAAGACTCTCAGCGAGGAACGACCGCAGTTCGTCTTCAGACACCTTCGCACCAGGTCGCAGCACGATACACGCAGCGACTTCCTCGCCGAGACGCTCATCGGGGATGCCGAACACGGCAGCCTCGGCAATGGCGTCGTGGCGATAGATCGCAGTCTCGACTTCGGAGCAGTACACGTTCTCGCCACCGCGAATGACCATGTCCTTCGCGCGGTCGACGATGTAGATGAACCCGTCCCGGTCGATACGAGCGATGTCACCCGTGTTCAACCAACCGTCCTTGATCGTCTCGGCCGTCGCATCAGGCCTGTTCAGATAGCCCTTGATGGTGATCGCACCCTTGACGCACAGAACGCCGACCACATTCGGATCCTTGGGCAGATCGTTGCCGTCCTCGTCGACGAGCTTGACCTCGAGAGTCGGGACCGGCGGACCACACGATTCCGGCTTGGTGGTGTACCAGAGTGACGTGTTGGCGGTGATGATGCCGTGAGTCTCGGTCATTCCGTAGCCAGTGGTCGGAGTTCCTTGCTTCAACTCCTTATCGATTTTCTCCACGAGGTCCGGCTGGACTGCCGCACCACCGCCGCTGATGGCTGCAAGCGACGACGTGTCACGCTTCGACCAATCGGGGTGCAAAAGGAGTTCCCGACCCATCGTCGGAACACCCGAGAAGTTGGTGACCTTCTCGCGTTCGATCAACTCGAGAGCACGACCCGGATCCCACTTGTACATCAGCACCAAGGCTCCGCCCACGAGCGTTGCCGGGTGGAGGATGCAGTTACAGGCCGTGACGTGGAACAACGGGGTCGGTGCCATGAACACCGGCGGCAGGGCCTGAGGAGCCGGCGGAGGATTGGTGAGATCGCCGGCCGCGACGGCTTTCGCGATACCGGCCGTTGCTGCCCCCGTCATCGCCGCGATGTTCATCACATTGACGACCGAACCGCGGTGGTGCAACTGTGCACCCTTCGGAAAGCCTGTGGTTCCCGAGGTGTAGAAGATGGTCGCATCGTCATCGGGATCGATCGTTGCCGGCGGGAGCGAGCCCGGGTCGGCTGCGGCCATGATGTCCGCCCAACGTCGACCACCCGGTGGCAGGTCGCGGTCGGTGCGCACGGAGACGACGTGCATGTCGAATTTGGTCGGGGTCTGCTGGAAGCGCTCGAGGCGTTCGTCGTCGACGATCAGAACCTTGGGCGTGCTGTCGTTGAGGGCGAAATCCATCTCGACGGGCGTCCACCAGGCGTTCATGCCGACGAGGGCAGCGCCGAGCGAGACCGTTGCCCAGTAGGCGACGACCCACTCGGGATAGTTGCGGGTCGAGACGGCAACTCGATCGCCTCGGGTCACACCTTGTGAGACCAAATAATGAGCGAGTTTGCGCACCTGGGCGTGAACGTCTGCGTAGGTGAAGCGTTCGTCTTCGTAGATCAGATACGGCTTGTCCCCGTGTGCTGCGGTCATCTCCCAGACGACGCGCATGTCGGGGGGCGCTGCGGCGAAGGTCTTGACCTCCACACCGCGGACGTTGACAGTGGTCACAGCGAAGGGCGAACCTGGGCCTTCGAGTTCTTGGCGGGCGGCGATGTAGTGGTTGATCACCCCGACATCGTTACCGACGAGTGACGGATTTCGCAATCCCTGATCCTGCATATCCCCGGAAATCACGTCGGGGGAGGCTGGAGTCTGTTCGTGCAGATCTCGGTCACACGTCTGAAGAATGGTGATCCGAATCACGCAATTGCGACGTTCATCGGCATACTGACCCACGTCAACCGTTTGGTCGTTGGCCGGAAGTTAAGTTAGCCTAACAAACTATCGTGAACCCCCTTCGGACCTCCTCTCCCCGCCTGCGTGCGACTGCGAATCGTCGCTCGCCGTCGTCACTAGTCATGTCGTCGCTGTTGTCGATGACAGTGCTCGGCGGCATCGCAATGTCGATGTTGACTCCAGCGCATGTCGGTGCGTCGACACAGCAAGAGGTCACCCAAACCGACGGCACTCGCACTCTCATCGTGTCGGCGACGAACGACCTCGACCCCGACGCACAGACGCTGCGCGTCCGCGGCACTGGTTACGACATCACCAAGGGCATCTATGTCGGACTGTGCGTGGTGCAAGCCGCCGATCAGCAGCCCTCTCCGTGCGGCGGAGGTATCGACAAGACCGGATCGAGTGGTTCATCCGCGTGGATCTCGTCGAATCCGCCGGCGTACGGCGTCGGCCTCGCCGTTCCGTATGGGGATGGCGGCTCGTTCGACGTGGAGATCACCGTGTCGGCCGCAGTCAACGATGCCGTCGATTGCCGCCGTGTGGAATGCGCGATCGTCACCAAGAACGACCACACCATCATTTCGGACCGCTCACAGGACATCATCATCCCTGTCACGTTCTCCGGTGAAGCTCCACCACTTCCATCCAGCACGATTGCGACCCCGTCCGATGACACCGTTGCAGAGATCACCGTGTCCCCCGGGGTGGAAGATCTCACGGGCGTCGCCACATCGAATGACAGTGGCATCGGTTGGGCTCCCATTGTGATCGGTCTCGGCGTTCTCGCCGTCTTGTCCTCGATCATTGTCATTTCGATCCGCAGGGCGAGTGCGAGGCGAGGTCGGTGACCGTTCGACGGCTGGCTCTTGCAGCGATCACCGCTGTCGGCCTGCTGACTCTCGTCGCTTGCGGCTCCCAGTCCGATGCCACTGCGATCGATGATGGCGTCCGCATCGTCAGTCTCACCGACGGTCTGACCGAGTCTCTCTTCGCTCTCGGGCTCGGCGATCAGGTAGTCGGGCGCGATATCTCGAGCACGCTCCAAGAGGCATCGGATCTTCCCATCGTCACGAACGACCATGAGGTGAATCCGGAAGCGGTGCTCGCAGTGCGCCCGACCATCATCCTCGTCGATGAGGACACCGGGACGGAGACGGCACTCGATCAACTGCGGGAAATCGGTATCCGTATCGAGATCGTCCCGAAAGCAGTGACGATGGACGGCATCGTCACACGTTTGCGAGCTGTGGCGCAGATCTTCGATGTCGACGATCGAGCCGAACGTCTTGCAGATCGCATCGAAGCAGACCTTGCAAGTATCTCCGACCTACCCGATCAAGGCGTGCGAGTCGCATTCCTCTACCTCCGCGGTCCAGCCGGCGTCTATCTCATCGGTGGTCCCGGATCCGGGCCGGACTCGGTGATCGAGGCCGCTGGAGGAACCGATGCAGGTACGGCCATCGGCCTCAGCGCAGCATTCACACCTCTCACTCCTGAAGCCATCGTTGAAGCTGCACCTGATGTCATCCTCGTGACGACCACGGGCTACGACTCGGTCTCGGGTCTCGATGGAGTTCTGGCTCTCGCAGGAATGAGCCAGACACCGGCGGGTCGCAATCGACGAATCATCACCGCCGAGGACGGGCTTCTGTTCAGCTTCGGTCCGCGCACACCCGAACTCGTTCGCAATCTCCACGACGAAATCGCACGTCTGATGACGGACACCGGATCATGAAGGTCCGCAGGGCTCGATCAGGAGCTTTCGATCCGCGCATCGTCGGCATCGTTCTCGTCGTCATGTTGGTGGCAACTGTTTTCGTGTCAGCTCTCGTTGGTGCCTACAACGTGTCACCGGGAGATGTCCTCGGCAGCATTGCACGTCGCCTCGGCCTGACGTCGGGGGCGCCATCGGATCGCACCGCCGATGAATTGATCTGGGTCATCCGTTTGCCTCGCATCGTTCTCGGAGTGGTCGTCGGGGCGTGCCTCGCCACCGCCGGTGCCGTGATGCAGGGGGCATTCGCCAATCCGCTCTCCGAACCGGGCATCATCGGCGTGTCGTCAGGTGCGATGTCGGCAGCCGCACTTCAGATCGTCACCGGCTTCTCTCCACTCGGCATCTGGACACTTCCCGTCGCTGCGTTCTTGGGCGGTCTTGCAGCAGTTGCCGTTGTGTACACGATTGCTCGGCACGACGGTCGCACAGAGATCCTCACACTCGTTCTCATGGGGATTGCGATCAATGCCCTAGCTGGTGCTGCAATCGGCCTGCTTGCTTTCATGTCCGACGATGCCTCACTGCGCTCGCTGACGTCCTGGACGCTCGGCTCGCTCGCCCAATCCACGTGGGAGAAAGTGCTGATCATCGGACCGATCGCTGTCGTTGGACTCATCGCTGTGCTGATGATGGCTCGAACACTCGACTTGTTGTCTCTCGGCGACCGAGCAGCGCGCCATGTGGGCATCGATGTGGAGCGATCACGGATCAAGGTGCTTCTCGTCGTTGCACTGATGGCCGCATCAGCTGTGTCCGTATCGGGAATCGTTCTCTTCGTCGGTCTCCTCGTCCCCCATGTGGTTCGCCTCTTCGTCGGCCCCCAACATCGCCATGTTCTGCCGCTGTCGGTCCTCTTCGGTGCAGTGATTGTCTCTCTTGCCGATTTGATGGCCAGAACGGTTCTCGAACCAGCCGAACTCCCCCTCGGAGTTCTCACCTCGATTCTCGGAGCGCCAGTCTTCATTTGGCAGCTCCGCCGTCTCAGGTCGCGTCACGGAGGCTGGGTATGAGCATCCTCGTCGCGCGCGATGCAGCTCTCGAAGTCGACGACACCTTCTTGTGCAAAGGTGTGTCGGCGGCATTCAGTTCCGGCGAACTCGTCGCCATCGTGGGCCCGAACGGAGCTGGTAAGTCGAGCCTGTTGGCACTGCTTGCCGGTGATGTCATCCCCTCCCAGGGTTCGGTGCATCTGAACGACCGACCTTTGGCCGACTTCTCTCCCGTCGATTTGGCTCGTTCGCGAGCGATGTTGACGCAGAGCAACACCGTTGCGTTCTCGTTCACGGTCGAAGAGGTCGTTGCGATGGGTCGCTACCCGTGGCAAGGCAAGACGGAGTCTGGCGACGACGAAGCCATCATCAAATCCGTGATGGCAGCGTGTGAAGTTGCTCATCTCGACACGCGGCGAATCACGAAGCTGTCCGGCGGTGAACTCGCACGCGTCGCTCTTGCTCGCGTGCTCGCACAGAGCACTCCCGTGATCCTTCTCGATGAACCAACCGCTGCACTCGATGTCAAGCATCAGGAACTGGTCATGGAGATTCTGCGCGAGCGAGTAGCCGACGGAGCATTGGCGATTGTCGTGATGCACGACCTCGAAGCAGCAGCATCAATCGCAAGCCGAGTCATCTTGATGTGCGATGGCGAAGTCGTCGGCGATGGTTCGCCAGTCGACGTTCTGTCTTCGGAAGTTCTGTCGGATGTCTACGACCACCCGATCGAAGTCAAGGTCGACGATTCGACTGGACACCTCGATATTCGACCCTCGCGTGTACCCCGGCAGGTCCGGCATCGCAGCCCGATGGGTCGTGAAACTCAAGTCTGAATGAGCCCCCCTCAATCAGTCAACGAAAGGAATACAACCATGAAGAAGGTGACAAAGTCAGTCGCACTGGTCGCAGCATGCGCAGCGATCTTTGCAGCGTGTGGCGGATCGTCTGATTCGAGCGATACTTCTGCTGCAGCAGCCACCGATGCTCCTGTGACCACCGATGAGTCGACGTCCGTCGCGCCGTCCGGCCCACAGGTCACAATCGTCGAAGGCACCGAGTTCCCTGCGGGAACAGAAACCATGATCACGGTTCAGGGAACTGGATTCATCGATCTCGCCACGGGAAGTCGTCCCCCACTCGAAGGCCTCCCGACGGGCATCTACGTCGTTTTCGGAACGTTCGACGATGTGTGGCGACCCTCCGAAGGCGCTCCGACTTCGGCTAGGCGCACGGTTGCTGAGGATCAGATGTGGGCCATGCCCGCTGCGTCTCGTGCGGTCCTCGATCCCGAGAACCTGCTGCCGAACATCTTCGAGCTCGATGATGCAGGCAACTTCACGGTGACAATCCCCGTATCCAAGATCGAAGGAACAGGCACCTACGCCATCGCCGTGTACCCGGCGAGCGGTGCGATCAAGGCGGAACACGAGTTCCTGATCCCGATCACGTTCATCGACTAGACGATTCCGTCATGCGCACGAGTTCATGTCTGATTTCGGCCCGAGTGAGAGGAACCTCTCCCCACGGCACGACAACACGATGTGAGCCCGTCGATGTCTGGATGTCGAAGCCGACGCCCTCGGCAGAGAGATCGGTGATCACGGCTTGCGTGGCATCGGGTTCTCCGGCAAGGACACGAACGATCGACAGTGAATCATGGCGGTGCTCGGCATTCATGTGGCCGATCACCGCCATGATCACGTCTTCATCGAAATCGAATGGGCGTTCGCTCATGCCGGTGGACGCTACCGGCAGCCCTCATTTTCGAGCGACGGCCCATCGGACATACTCATCCACATCGAGGACAGAAAGCCCGACATGAGCAACTCAACGACCAATGTGACCGAACCGAGCGAACTGTTCTCAGCACGTCTGCGTCGAGAGACTGCCCCCGATCACAACAATGCCGAGTCCGATGATGTGATGATTCGTCTGCTGCGAGGCGAGTTGCCACTTTCGCTCTACCTCGAATTGGTCGTACAACTACAAGAGGTGTACCGCACGCTCGAAGACTGCGCTCGACGAACGTCGAATGATCCCCGGATCGGTGCATTCATGGACCCTGTTCTGAACCGCGTCGACTCACTCGCCATCGATCGCAAGGAGATCGAACGTCGACTGGCAATGTCAGGTGGCGACGTCCTTCCTGCAACACGCAACTTCTGCGCCCGCATCGACACCGTGACACGCGATCAGCCGCTGTTGCTGCTCGCCCACCATTACACCCGCTACCTCGGCGACCTCTCCGGTGGAGTCATGATCGGTCGATCAGTCGACAAGACCTTCGGATTCGATGGCGGTCCTGGCGTCACTTGGTTCCAATTCCCATTGATCGACGACAGCGACGCGTACAAGAACACATACCGTGCTCGACTCGACTCACTCGAGATGTCGGCTGACGAAAGCAACCAATTCGTGGCCGAAGCGCACATGTCCTATGCGCTCAATGGCGCAATGTTGCGCTCTGTGTCAGCTCTTGCCCGCTGATCGATGTCAGCGCTGCGCTACGCGAAGAATCCGCGCAACGCAGCAGCCATCTGTCGTCGTGGCGGCACACTCGATGGGAGTGCATCCACCATCGGGATCGAAGTGTGGATGTGACCTCGTGCCTGCAGATGCTCGACCGGCACTCCAGCCTTGCGCAGCGCCTCGGCATACGCGTTGCCTTCGTCTCGCAATGGATCGAACTGACACGTGACGATCATCGTTGGCGGCAAACCGGAATGATGCTCGGCCAACAGCGGCGAAGCCTTCGGATGCGTGCGATCCTGCGGGTCTGCGTAGTGATTCCAGAACCATTCCATCAGCGATTTCGTCAGCACGTACCCATCGGCGTTGTCGGTGTGCGACTGATGCTGACGCGAACCGTCGGTCACCGGTGTCAAAAGGAGCTGCCCACTGAGATTCGGTCCGCTGTTGTCTCGCGCCAGTAGCGCTGCGACTGCGGCGACGTTTGCGCCAGCACTCCACCCGGCGACCGCAATTTTGTCGGCACGACCGCCGAGTGATTCGGCATTGGCTGCCACCCACTGAAGTGCGGCGAAGCCATCATCGGCCGCCGCTGGGAATCGATGTTCGGGCGCATGGCGATAATTCACGGACACGATCACGGTGTTCGCTTGATTGCACAACTCACGACACAGCGGATCATCGGAGATGTGGCTGCCGATGACCCAACCGCCGCCGTGGAAGTAGACAACGATCGAGTGCGGTCCGGGAGTCGAGGGTCGATAGAGGCGGTAGTCGATGTCGGAACCGTCAGCTGCGGGAAGCGTGCCGTCGATCATCTCACCGACATTCGGCCCGGGTGGTCGCATCGTGGCCGACGCATCCGAGAACGCTCGAGCGTCCGCAGGTGACAGTGATTCCATCGGCGGTAAACCGAGTGTTGCCATCATGTCGAGCACCATGTCCACATCGGGCTGCACTTGCCGGATGATGCCGTCGTTGACCTGGGTCTTGCCGTCTCCGGTGAGAGCAAAGCCAAGATGACCTCGTGCAATCACCTCGTCACATGCTTGGCGATACCGACCCACGCCGCCGATGTAGGGAAGCAGAACACGCGGCTTTCCGGGAACGTTCGCTCCCATGTACCACGAGTTGGTCTCCTGGAAGATCGTGATGTCGGCGCAGTCGCCACAGTGGACTCGCCAGCCCTCTTCTGCAGTTGGCGTGGGTTCGATCGTCTCGAAGCCGTCATTGCGCATCGACACCAATGTGTCGCGGACCCATTCGACATGTTGCTCGATCGACACCATCATGTTCGACAGCACCGACGGGCTACCCGGTCCGGTGATCATGAACAGATTCGGAAAGCCGACCGTCGTTGAGCCCAGATACGTGAGTGGGCCGTTCTCCCACTTCTTCTTGAGGGTGAGGCCGTTCTTGCCTGTGATGTCAACCGACACCATGGCTCCGGTCATGGCGTCGAAACCCGTGGCGTAGACTATCACATCGAAATCGAGCGACTCCGATCCGAAGTCGATGCCTGTGTCGGTGATGTTCCGGATCGGATTCTTTCTCAGGTCGACGCGGCGGACATTGTCCCGGTTGAACGCCTGGAAGTAGTTGGTGTCCATGCACGGACGCTTCGTGCCATATGCATGCTCATAGGGGCTGAGGAGTTCCGCAACGTCGGGATCCTTCACGACTTCACGGATCTTCATCCGCATGAATTCACAGATCACCTCATTGGCTTCCCGACTGATGCCAGCATCCATGAACACGACTCCGGTGGCCTGCAGTTCACCCAAGTTCCAGGCTTCTTCGAGCATGGCGAATGCCTCGTCGCGCGACACCGCGAGCGCAGACACAGTCGACTGGGGAAGCGGGACTCCTGTGCCGGACAGCCGAGCTTCCTGTTCGTACTCGGCACGGTTCGCATTCAAGCGGTCGACCCTGTACTGGGGTGGAGGACCGTTGAAGGCGGGAATCGAAAAATTCGGTGTTCGTTGGAAAACGACGACCTGGTCGGCTTGTTCAGCGATCAGCGGGATCGACTGAATGCCCGACGAGCCGGTACCAATGACTGCAACACGCTTGCCGGTGAAGTCGACTCCCTCGTGCGGCCAGCGGCCCGTCACGTATACATCGCCACGGAAGTTCTCCGTCCCGGGCAGATCGGGTTCCTTGGGAACCGATAGACACCCCGTTGCCATGACGTAGAAACGGCTCGAGATCGTCTCACCCGTCGATGTGGTGATCGACCACTTCTTCGTGTTCTCGTCCCACACCGCGCCGTTCACTCGCGTGTCGAAGTCGATACCGGAGTAGAGGTCGTGCTTCTTCGCCACGAACTGCGCATAGCGCAAGATCTCTGGCTGAGTCGCATGCTTCTCGGACCATTGCCACTGCTCGTGCAGTTCCGGATCCCAGGTGAATTGGTAATCGGTCGTCGAGATGTCACATCGTGCGCCTGGGTAGCGATTCCAGTACCAAGTGCCACCGACATCGCTTCCCGACTCGAGAACTCGTGACGTGAAACCGTTCTTGCGCAATTCGTGCAGGAGATACATGCCGGAGAATCCGGCCCCCACGACCACGACATCGACATCGCTTTTCGACATCTCTCATCCCCCCGGACCGCCTCGCTGAGGCACTGAGGACACTCTCCCAGATCGAGTACTTCTCGTGCCAGTTTCGAGCCAGACCTTCGCCGATGAGGAAGTGGTTACGGCACCGCTGAAAGGAAGAGAAATGCGGCGAAGACGGCCAAGTGCTGCGCACCCTGAAGAATCGTGGCCTTTCCGGATCCGAAGGTCAGCGTGCTGATGACGGCAGTCAGAGCCAGAAGGACGATCTCCTTCGCCCCAAGACCGAGAGTGACTGGGCCATCCAGCCATATGGTTGCGATCGCCACCGCTGGAATGGTGAGGCCGATACTCGCCAAGGCCGAACCGAGCGAAAGATTCAAACTCGTCTGCATTTCACCGCGAGAAGCAGCGCGCAGCGCAGTGACGGACTCGGGCAACAGGACCAACAGAGCGATCACAACTCCGACGAACGACCGCGGCGCTCCCGCCCACTCGACTGCGTCCTCGATGCGAGGTGCGAGCACTTTCGCAAGACCTACAACTCCAGCGAGGCTGATCAAGAGAAAGACCGAACGAACGAGGAGACCCTCTGCACGACCTGAGCGGGGTGTGTGGGAATCGACATGGGCGAATTCGTTGCCGGCCTCCCTTTCCAGAGCTTCGGGCGACAGGAACATCCAGCGATGTCGGACGGTTTGGACGAAGACGAAGACGAGGTAGACCGCAAAGGCCGAGATGGCAGAAAACGCCAACTGGGATCCGCTGAAGGTTGAACCTTCACTGCTGGAAGTGAAATTCGGCATGACGAGACTGAGGGTTGCGATCGTCATGACCGTCCCAAGGAGCGCATTCGCACCCTGCTCACTGAAATCGACGATGTGATCCTTGCGCGCATCCACGAAGATCGACAGACCGACAACTCCGTTGCAGACGATCATGATTGCAGCGAACACCGTGTCACGGGCAAGTGTTTCCGTTCCCGAATCCGCTATCGACATCAAGGTGAGAATCAGTGACACCTCGATGACGGTGACAGCGAGTGCAAGAACCAAAGTGCCGAACGGCTCGCCGACGCGGTGGGCGATCGCTTCGGCGTGGGCAACCGCCATCATCACGAGAGCGACGTGGGCGACGACCAAGACAATCGTGAGCAGAAGTGACGGCTCTGAACCCCATGTCAGGACCAGCAGGACGAGCCCGACAATCGGTACGGCGAAGGAGGCTCGAGTCGACCAGAGAGAGCGTTCCACCCGTTGATTTTACGGGGTCACAATTGAAGTGCGCCGCGAGTTTCAGATGTGGCGGTTGCGACGACTTCTCGTCACACCACATCTGTCCTCAACGACACGTCAGACAATGTCGTTCGAAGAAGTCCCACACTCCCTGAGATGTTCCAAGTCCTCCCCAGAAGTGTCCACCGCCGTCGACGCGCACGAGAACGAGTTCCATTCCGTCACGATCACTCGACCACGAGAGTGCCGTCACTAACGGCTGTCCCTCATCGTTCACGGGCGTGGGCAAGACTGATTCGGAATACGCACTCAGTTCGTAGAGCCCGCTCAAACGAGTGAAGGCCTCCAATTGTCCGAGGTATGGTCCCCACCCGCCACGATTGTCCGGGTCGCCGTCCCACCACGTCACATCGTCGTTCGTGCCGTGCAACTCGAGGAACGGCGTCCGCTGATCGGCAGCACACGATTCAGAGATGTGCTCGAAGAGTGCACCAGCAACCGCCGCGTACGCCCTCACCCAGCTTTCACCACGACACGCCAAGAGATACGCCATGTCACCGCCATTGGACATCCCCGTAACGAAGATCGACTGATCGTCGATCCCGTATTCGGCCACGAGATGCTTCGCCAGTGCCCGAAGAAATCCGACATCGTCCACCCGAACGTCATGGAAGGCATATCCCACGTCGAAGAATGCGTTACCTCGGTCATCCGAGGTTCCCACCGGATACGCGACCACGAATCCGTGCTCGTCTGCGACGACGTCCATCTCGGTCGAGGCTTGAATCGACGATGCAGAACCTGCATACCCGTGCATGAGGATCACGAGAGCCGTCGGATCAGGCGACTCCGGAACGTGCACGATGTAGTCACGAGTCAGGCCATCGACGTCGAGTGTGTACGTTCCGCTCGGTCGACCTTCTTCACTACCCGTTTCCTGCTCGGGCACGCTGTCCTGCTGAGATCCATCCGTCGTTCGTGAATCTGTCGATGCACCACAGCTGCTCGATGCGATCAGCACCGAGCACACAATCAGCATCGTGAATCTCTGCTGAGCGATCCGACGTCCCGATTTCGTGCGACTGTGAATCTCACCCAGGCGGTTCAGAACAAGTTCCGAATCGCTGATTCCGGATCGTCGAGCACTTCGCACACCTCGTCGATTCGAAGAGTCGCACGAGTCATTGGATCGTACGACGGCCAAGCTGCGTGTCCCTTGGCGGCGAATTCGGTGATCTCGTCGGCGAAACGAGTGGCGATGCCCTGCTTGCCGACATGTTCACCGAGCAACGTGTCGATGCCTGGTGCATCCAGATTGTCGAATGCGAACGGAATGTCGAGCGCATGGCACGAACCGAGGATCCCACCGAATGCCGTCGAGGCCCATGTGAACCAGTACATCCACGTGGGAGATCCCGCGAGGGCACGCTGCTCGGCAAGGGAGATTGCGGGTTGGCGGAACGAGTGCTCCGTTTGAACGGCTGCAACCAGCTGAGCAGGTGAGCATCCTTCACGATGCGTCTCGAAGACACTGCGAGCGTCAGCCGAACGATCGGCGAAGTAGTTGGTCAGGAATCCGTTCCACTGGTCGGCATCGCAGTTCGCAAATTGCGGATCGAACATGGTGAAGAGTCGACTCTCGTCACGAGTCGTGCCGATCACCAGGGGCACCGGATTCGTGGCAGCCCCCTTCAAGATGTCGTCGGCAAGACCCGAACCTCCGGCAGCCGGGCTGAACATGTCGTAGTTGCGACTCTCCATGCGAATCACTTCCGACTGCGCTGCGAGGATCTGATCGACAGGCAGAGAGCGGAGGTCGTCACGTGTCGACGCTCCGGCTTTGTCGAGAAACGCACGTTCCCACTCATGTGCAACATCCACCGTGCGCAATTGGCGAATCGATGGGCTCTGCGCAACGACCCGATGGAAGAGACCGGCGGCACTCGGCGCCGCCATCAAGGACAGAACAGCCGATCCCCCTGCTGATTCGCCGAAAATCGTGACGTTGCCGGCATCTCCGCCGAAGGCTCCAATGTTGTCTCGCACCCACTCGAGGGCGCAGATCTGATCGAGCGTGCCCCAGTTGTCGGCTCCGAGAAACCCGAGTGCACCGAGCCGGTAGTTGATGGTGACAACTACGGTACCGCGTCGTGCCAACTGGGAGCCCTCGTACCACGGGCCAGAACCTGACCCGTTGAGGTATGCCCCACCGTGAATCCAGACGAGAACGGGAAGTGTCGATCCCTCGTGGGCATTCGTAGGAGTGAAGACGTTCAGAAAAAGACAATCCTCATCAGTCACGATCTCGGCTCCACCGAGCAACCGTTCGAGCATGCCTGGAACCTGTGGGGCCATCGGGCCAGCAACACCTTCAGCGGTGGGAACGCCGGCGAATGGTTCACGGACAGGGGCTTCGAATCGCGTAGCTCGAGCGAACCGGATGCCGTAGTAGCGGTTGATGTCTGCAGGGGCTGTCATGCGTGCAGGATACGC
>JBJTGN010000068.1:0-2337 GCA_046093905.1 Actinomycetota bacterium | reverse complement strand
GAACCTGCTGTGGCGGATGCCGTCAACGCGTGCGTGAGTTCGCACTGCAATCGACACCCATCTATGCGTGTGGTCCGAACGGAGTCCGTGCCATCTTCACGATGGAGACGTTGTTGCCGACGTCCTTCGGCCCGGAGAATCTGTCGGGTTTCGTGTCGTGACGGGGTCCGCTTCACCGTTGCGACACAGACTCGCCCAGCGAATTCTCGGTCTCGTCGATCTCACGAATCTCGACGACGCCTGCACCGATTCCGATATCGAATTGCTGTGTGCGCGTGCACATGGACCGCATGGGAATGTGGCTGCTGTGTGCGTCTGGCCGCGATTCGTGGCCCGTGCGGTTCAGCAACTCGAAGGAACAGGAATTCCCGTGGCGACGGTCGTGAATTTCCCGGGAGGAAGTGACGAGACGTCCGACATCGTGGCATTGATCGGTCGATGTCTTGCCGACGGCGCCGACGAAATCGACGTCGTGCTGCCCTATCGATCATTTCTTGCGGGACGAATCGACGATGTCGCGGCCATTCTCGATGCGGTACGAGCAGCGGTTCCGACGACTCATCACGTGAAAGTGATCCTGGAGACGGGGGAACTTGCGGATCCGGAGACCATTAGGCGAGCCGCCCGCTTGGCAATCGATCATGGCGCCGACTTCATCAAGACGTCGACGGGGAAGACGAAGGTGTCTGCAACTCCCGAGAGCGCTCGTGTCATGTTGGACGTGATCGCCGACAGCATCCGGCCAGTCGGGTTGAAGCCATCTGGAGGAATTCGCACTCTCGACGACGCCGAGATCTACCTGCAACTGGCCGATGACATCATGGGTCCGACGTGGGTGTCGTCGGAGACATTTCGATTCGGAGCGAGCGGTTTGCTCGATGCCCTAGAGGCCGAACTCGGCTGAAATCACTGACCGTTGCAGTCCTGAGTTCGTGTGATTCTCTGAATAGCCTGTCGACATGTCATCGGGGAGCTTGCGAAGCACTCACCTGACATCGAAGTTGCAGGGTTTCGGCTCGACGATCTTCGCTGAAATGACAGCGCTCGCAACGAAGACCGGTGCGATCAATCTCGGACAGGGATTTCCCGACTACGACGGCCCACCTGAAGTACTCGAGGCTGCAATCGACGCCATACGCTCGGGTAGGAATCAGTATCCACCCGGTCCGGGAGTTCTCGAACTGCGCGAGGCGATCAGCGATCACCAGCGCCGATTCTGGAACCTCGGCTACGACCCCGATGGCGAAATTCTCGTCACTGCGGGAGCAACCGAAGCGCTCGCCGGTGCATTGTTCGGACTTCTCGAGACGGGCGACGAAGTTGTCGTACTCGAACCGATGTACGACAGTTACCAGGCCTGTATCGCACTCGCTGGAGCTGTTGCTCGTCCCGTCACTCTGCGTCCACCTGATTACGGCTTCGATCCCGACGAATTTCGACGCGCAGTGACTGCGAAGACGCGAGTGATTCTGATCAACTCTCCGCACAATCCGACAGGAGCCGTTCTCGACGACGAACAGTTGCGCACGATTGCCGAGATCGCAATCGAACGAGATCTGATCGTCGTCTCCGATGAGGTGTACGAACACATCGTTTTCGATGGCCGATCGCATCGGTCCATTGCGAGCTTTCCCGGCATGCGCGAGCGCACACTCGTCATCAGCAGTGGCGGCAAGACGTTCAACACCACCGGATGGAAGGTGGGTTGGGCATGCGGACCGGCATCGCTGGTGTCGGCAGTTCGGGCAGCGAAGCAGTTCCTCACCTACGTGTCGTCCGGACCGTTCCAGCCAGCGATTGCTGTCGGACTTCGACTTCCAGATTCATATTTCGCCAACCTTGCGTCCGATCTTCAGTCGAAGCGGGATCGACTCGTCGCAGGTCTGCGCAGTGCAGGATTCGACGTGTTCGAACCGCTTGGTACCTACTTCGTCACCGTCGACATTCGTCGTTTGCGTCCCGATGGAGACGGGTTCGCTTTCTGTCGGGAGTTGCCCGACTTGTGTGGTGTCGTCGGCATCCCGAACGTCGTCTTTTACGACCACTCTCACGAACACGAGGGACGACACATGGTGAGATTCGCGTTCTGCAAGCGACCCGAGTCGATCGATGAAGCAGTCGGCCGGCTCGTTGCGATGTCAGGAGACTCAGCGGGAGGTTCGAGGTGAAGATCGCCGTTGTTCAGCACGACATCGTTTGGTGTGATCGTGAGGCCAATTTTTCTCATCTCACCGGTTTCATCGAACAAGCGGCTGCGAACGACGCCGACCTCGTGCTGTTGAGCGAAACGTTCTCGACCGGCTTCGCAGTCGAGGACGAGCGATTCGCAGAGCCCGA
>JBJTGN010000067.1:0-1850 GCA_046093905.1 Actinomycetota bacterium | reverse complement strand
CCATCGGGTGATGCCACCACCACACCGATCGTCAAAGCGTCGAGAACGTCGGACAGGAACTGAGACGTGCCGTCGGGAGCGACCGATGATTCTCGACCTCCCCTCGAATCCCCGGAGGACGCAGAACCGCTGCCTCGGCTTCGAAGAACTCCGAAGAGAATCGACAACGACATGCCGATGACGATTCCGATGATCAGCTGTGCGGTCACTGTGTTCTACGTGAGTGTCTGTCAGGGCTTGTCAGATGGGGATTCATCGATCGGCTTGACCATGGGGATGCCACCAATCGGAGTCAGATCCCCGAGCGTTCGTTCCCGGTGACGCGCTGCACCGACATGCTCCGGCAGCCATCCCGTCACGAGGAAGCGAACTTTCTCTCCGATGTTGACGGCATGGTCACCGATTCGCTCATAGAAGCGAGCGACGACTGCCAGCTGAATTGCAACTTGGAGGTCGATTCGACCAGCCGCATGAGATTCGAAAATCGCCTGAATGAACTGTCGCTGAAGATCGTCGAGGAACGAGTCCATGTCGTCGATTGCAGCAGCACGTGCCGCGTCCATGTTCAGATACGCACCCGTGGCTTCACTGAACAAGTGGCGGGCCTGATCGGACATCTGCAACACGATCGTGCGTAGATTCGGATCGAACTCATGACCGTAGATGCGGCGCGCTGCCTTGCAAATGTTCACAACGAGGTCAGCCGACCTCTCGATTTCACCCGAGATCTTCAGAGCAGCGATGACGCGGCGCAATTCACCCGCAACCGGAGCCTGAAGGGCGAGCACCTGAATGCACCGGTCCTCGATCTCGATACTGCGAGCATCGATCTCGTCATCGGACATGATCATCTCCTCGGCAGTAGCGAGGTCCTGATCGAGGAGCACAGCAGTGCACTTCGGAATGCTCTCGACCACTGATGCCGAGATACGTACGAGCTCTTGTTGGATGTCGTCGAGATCGCGATGGAATGCCTTGCGGGGTTCGTTCATGGATTCTCTCCTCAGCCGAATCTGCCGGTCACGTAGGCTTCGGTGCGCTCGTCAGCCGGCGTCGAGAACATCTTCTGCGTCGAATCGAATTCGACGAGGACACCGGTTCTGCGGTCGCTCTCCGGATTCACTTCGGTGGTGAAGAACGCAGTCCGATCGCTCACGCGGGCCGCCTGTTGCATGTTGTGAGTCACGATGATGATCGTGAAGTCCTTCTTGATCTCCTGCATCAGGTCTTCGATACGCGTCGTCGCGATCGGATCGAGTGCGGAGCATGGCTCGTCCATGAGGATGACGTCTGGCTCCACGGCGATACATCGGGCGATGCACAGACGCTGCTGCTGACCTCCGGACAGACCCATCGCCGATGCCTTGAGACGATCCTTGACTTCGTCCCACAGCGCCGCTCGTTTGAGTGACGATTCGACGATGACGTCGAGATCGGCCTTCTTGCGCACTCCGTTGAGACGCGGGCCGAACGCCAAATTGTCGTAGATGCTCTTCGGAAACGGGTTGGGCTTCTGGAAGACCATGCCGACACGACGGCGGACTTCGACCGCATCGACGTCCTTCGCGTACAGGTCGACACCGTGGTAACGAACTTCACCCTCGACCCGCGCTCCCGGGATCAGGTCGTTCATTCGATCGAAACAGCGCAACACCGTCGTCTTGCCGCAGCCGGATGGGCCGATGAATGCGGTGATCTCCTGGCCGCAGATCGTCAGATCCACATCGCGCACCGCACGGAAGTCTCCGTAATAGACGGCGAGGGATTTGGTCTCGAACACGGGCGTCTGCGCGCTCCGGTCCGCGACGTGCGACATCTGACTGCCGGGTTGTTCGTTCACATTTCCATCC
>JBJTGN010000066.1:0-3335 GCA_046093905.1 Actinomycetota bacterium | reverse complement strand
CAACAGCGTCTTCCTTCACGAGTGTGTCCAAGCTGGACTCGACTCGGCCATCGTTCATGCAGGCAAGATCATGCCCTTGGCTCGCATTCCAGATGAGCACAAAGAGATCTGTCTCGACCTCATCTACGACCGTCGCCGTGAGGGTTACGATCCGCTTGCACGCCTTCTCGAGATCTTTGCCGACGTGAAATCGGTGGTGTCGGTGCGTGAGGATCGAAGCGGGTGGACGATCGATAAAATCTTGAAGCAGAGAATCATCGACGGAGACCGCGAAGGCCTCACCGACGATCTGCAGAAAGCGGTTGATGCGGGACACGCTCCCCTTGCGATCGTCAACGACATCCTCCTCGATGGCATGAAGGTCGTCGGAGAGTTGTTCGGATCCGGCCAGATGCAACTTCCATTCGTGCTCCAGTCCGCGGAGACAATGAAGACCGCCGTTGCTTTCCTCGAGCCGATGATGGAAAAGGAGGAGTCAGGCTCATCCAAAGGTGTCCTGGTTCTCGCAACCGTCAAGGGCGATGTTCACGACATCGGCAAGAACTTGGTCGACATCATTTGCACGAACAACGGCTATCAAGTGCACAACCTCGGCATCAAGATCCCGATCTCTGAGATGCTCCAGAAGGTCAAGGAAGTGAATGCCGATGCTCTCGGCATGAGCGGCCTTCTCGTCAAGAGCACCTTGATCATGCGCGAGAACCTCATCGAGATGAACGAGACGGGCATGTCGAACGTTCCGGTGTTGCTCGGAGGGGCTGCATTGACACGGTCCTACGTGGAGAAGGACCTGCGCGATGTCTACGACGGAAGAGTCTTCTACGGGCGAGACGCATTCGAAGGTCTTCGAACCCTCGATGCATTGATGCAGATCAAAGCTTCTGGCGTCGACGATCCCGACTTCGGTCGGGTTCCCAGTGGTCGAATTCTTCCCGAGCGCAACACCAACACTTCTCCACCGCCCGATCTCCCACGACGTTCTCCAGATGTTGTCACCGACAATCCCGTTTTCGTCCCACCATTTCTCGGTTCGCGCATCGTCAAGGGAATCGGAATCGATGACATCGTCCAGTACGTGAACGAGACAGCGCTGTTCCGAAACCAGTGGCAGTTCCGACCCGAGAAGGACGAAAGTGACGAAGCGTTTCGAGAGCGGATGCGTCCACTCCTCCGCGAGGAGCTTGCGTCGGCAAAGTCGGCTGGCTATCTCGTCCCACAGGTCGTGTACGGCTACTACTGCGTGAACTCCGATGGTGACGACTTGATCGTGTGGTCCGACGAGACGCGCACCTCCGAGCTGACCAGATTCACCTTTCCCCGCCAGGACAAGGCGCCCTACATGTGCATCTCCGACTTCTTCAGGGCATCGGACAACGAGTGTGATTACGCCGCATTCCACATCGTGACCATGGGCTCGGCCGTGTCGGAACGAGCAGCGAAGCACTTCGCAGCCAACGAGTACCAGAAGTACCTGATGGTTCACGGGCTCGGAGTGGAGATGGCCGAAGCACTCGCCGAGTTCTGGCATCGCCGCATTCGCGAGGAATGGGGATTTGCCAGTGAGGATGGTCCGACGATCGGCGGACTGTTTCGACAGCAGTACCGAGGTGGACGGTACTCATGGGGCTACTCGGCGTGTCCGAACCTCGAAGACAATGCGAATGTCGCAACTCTCCTCGAAGCCGGTCGCCTCGGAATCGAAGTCAACGAAGAAACGGGTTGGCAGTACCAGCCCGAGCAAACCACATCGGCAATCATCTGCCACCACCCACAAGCCAAATACTTCAACGCGCGCTGATCGGAGCCATCATGTCAAAAATCGTCGGGCGAATCGTCATCTCACTCGTCCTGCTCGTTGCAGTCGTGTACGGAGGCATCTTGTTGTGGACAAAGGTCATCAACAAGCCTGAAGAGCGACTCAGCGAATCCGATCTCGGCGCCGCCCTGGTCACCGACGACACGACCGCGGAACCCGTTCCGAACGAGGTCGAACCAGGTGATGTGTCAGGAACCTGGACTGCGACGAGTGAGTCGACTCTCGGCTACCGAGTCAAAGAGATCCTCGGAGGCGTCGACACCGAAGGGGTCGGGCGGACGAGTCAAGTGGACGGCGAGATCGTTCTCGAAGGAACGACTTTGACGTCGGCACGGTTCGCCGTCGATGTCTCGAGTATCACGAGCGACAGCTCACGGCGAGACAGCCAATTCACCGGGCGCATCATGGATGCAGCGACGCATCCGGAGGCCACCTTCGAATTGACAGCACCTGTGGACCTACAGAGGATTCCTGCAGCCGGCGAGCGAATCACCGTCGAAGTAACCGGCGATCTCACGATGCGTGGAACAACCAAGTCCGTCACGTTCCCGCTGACAGCTGAGTATTCGGGGTCGCAAATCGCTGTTCTCGGCAACATCGAAATCGTCTTCGCGGACTATGGCATCCCGAATCCATCGAACAATTTCGTGAAAACCGGGGACAACGGACTCCTCGAGTTCGTTCTGGTCTTCGCCCGCGTCGGCTGATCAGCGACTACATCGAAGGCGCCGTTCGGCTGACCTCAAGTCGCTGGATCATCGGAGTTCGGCTGGCTCGCCTTCCACGCCGTCGCCAACTCGAAATACCTGCCTCCGAGAACCATCAACTCGTCATGAGTGCCGAACTCGGCCAACCGGCCATCATCGATCACTCCGATTCGATCTGCTCGCTGGATGGTCGAAAGGCGGTGTGCGACAACGATCACCGTCCTTTGTTCCATCAATTTCTCCCACGCCCGCTCGACTGCTGCTTCGGTTCCCGGGTCGAGATTCGACGTCGCCTCGTCGAGAACCAGAACAGCTGGGTCGACAAGTGCCGCACGCGCGAGCGCGATCAACTGGCGTTCGCCCGCGGAGAGTCGGGAACCTCTCTCGCGTACGTCAGTGTCCAGGCCGTCCTCGAAAGACTCGAACCGATCCAGTGAGTCGATCGCTCGCAACGCAGCTCGCACCTCCTCATCCGAAGCACTCGGTCGAGCAATCCGCACGTTGTCCTTGATCGATCCCGAGAAGCAAAATCCTTCTTGAGGGACGACTGCAATTCTGCACCGAAGATCGGTAAGCGAAGCCTTTCGCAGATCGATTCCGCCGAAGCTCACAGACCCCGTTCGACCGTCCGCACTCGTCGGGTCGTAGAGGCGGGCGATGAGCTTGGAGAGTGTCGACTTGCCCGCGCCAGTTGGTCCGACAAGTGCGAGACGTTCGCCATCTCGCACCACGAGCTCGACGTGTCGAAGTGCGGGTGCAGCAGAGCCGGCATACACGAAAGTCACATCATCGACCACGATGTCGCCGCGATT
>JBJTGN010000065.1:0-1998 GCA_046093905.1 Actinomycetota bacterium | reverse complement strand
TATCCAGACGTGACGGCTTTGGCGAAGGTGATCATGTCCGGGGTGACATCGAAGTATTGCGAACCAAACCACGTACCAAGACGTCCGAAACCTGTGATCACCTCGTCGAAGATGAGGTATGCGCCGTGCTGATCACACAGTCGACGCAGATCTCGTAGGTATCCATCTGTCGGGGGAAACACGCCACCAGCACCTTGCACTGGCTCTGCGATGACTGCTGCAATACGACCAGCGTTCTTGCTCATGAGCACCGACATGGCCTCGGCATCATCGGCATCTACTTGCACGACATCTTCGAGCAATTGCCCGTAGCCAGCTTTGTTGGGAGCAATTCCTTGGGCACTTGTGCCGCCGTAGTTCGTTCCGTGGTACCCGCGCGTGCGGGAGATAATCAGAGTCTTCTCCGGGTGCCCGGCCTGCACATGGGCAAGTCGTGCGAGCTTCATCGCCGTGTCGATGCTCTCTGAGCCAGAGCCGCAGAGAAACACTCGTGCGTTGTCGATGGGGGAGAGTGCTGCAATACGTTCGGTGAGAGCATCAGCGACATCCGTGGTGAACGGATCAAATGCCGAGTACGCCTCGATCGTTGACATCTGGCGTGCAACTGCATCGGCCATGTCGTTGCGTCCGTGACCGATTGCGCAGTACCAGAGGCTGGCCATTCCGTCGACCAACTCACGCCCGTCAGATGTCCACACCTTGGCTCCTTTGCCACGCGCAATCGTGAGAAATGACTCGCGAGCAGGCTTGGCAAAGGGATGAAGAAAACGACCGACCATGGTGGGAAACCTAATCGGGTTGCCATTTACCGTGCCGACTGGTAGAAAATGAGAATGGTTCTCAATACCGGAATGCCCGCGGAAAAGATCTACGCCGGGAGAGCGAGAATCGTCATCGCCGTTCTGGTCGCGGCGGCCCTGCTTGGGGCATGTTCGTCGTCGCAATCTGCTCCGTCAACGACTTCGGATGACATTCCGCAAGTCGTCGTGACGCATGCAGTGCTTGGCTCAATTGTGCGCGAAGTAGCCGGTGATGCTGTCGAAGTGGAAGTCATCATTCCGAACGGGAAAGACCCACACGACTACGAACCGAGCGCACGAGACATTGCGACGATGAATTCGGCCGACTTGGTGGTTGCCAATGGCGAGAATTTCGAGCCAGCGTTCGAGGACATCCTGAAAGGTCTTGTTACTGATGGGATGTCAGTGTTCTTTGCAACGGAGCATGTGACCCTGCGTAAAGGTTCCCATGACCATTCCCATGACCATGAACAGGCCGAAGACGATCAACATTCTGATGAGGAAGATCACAGCGATGAGAAAGTCGATGAGCACGGCGAAAATGACCCACACTTTTTCACCGACCCAGCGACCGTCAGCCAGTTGGTGCCGGCTCTCGCACGAGCACTTGCGGATGCGACAGGTGTGTCCTTGGTTGCTCGCGTTGCAGATGCGATTAGTGCATTCACGGCGATTGATCTAGCGGTACGCGAGAAGTTCAAAGAGCTTCCGCTCGGTACTTGCAAGATCGTGACCGGACACGAGAGTCTGGGGTACCTCGCTGATCGATATGACTGTGAAGTCATCGGAGTTGTGATTCCGAGCCTCTCTGGGTTGGCAGAGGCGACTGCCCAAGACTTTGCAGAACTTGCCGCCGCGATGAAGGCCGAGAATGTCACGGCTCTCTTTGTTGATGAAGGCACATCAACAAAAGTGTCTGATCGCATCGCAGCAGAGACAGGTGCCAAGGTGTCCGCTCTACCATCGCATTCGGTGCCGCCGTCTGGTCGCTACGGGGACTACGTGCTCTCGATTGCTGACGCAATCGTCGCTGGGCTCAGGACAACATGATCGATTATTTCCTTGCTCCCTTCCTCGACAACGAGTTCATGCGGCTGGCTTTGCTTGCGGGCCTTGTCACAGCCGTCATCTGTGCTGTCGCCGGAACATTCATCGTGCTACGTGGACTCGCCTTTATCGGAGATGCGCTCGCGCATGG
>JBJTGN010000064.1:0-1723 GCA_046093905.1 Actinomycetota bacterium | reverse complement strand
GCTCGGAGCGTGGTCGCGGCTGGCGCCTAAGCTGCCCCTGGCTGTCGATATCGAGCCGATGCCCGACCAGGCCGGGCTGGACCGGTGGGCGGCCGAACACACCCGGGGGCTCATCCAGCGGTTCCCCGCCGAGGTCAGCCCAGAGACGCTACTCATGGTTGCGACCGCTCTTGTGCTGCAGCCCCGCTGGTCGAAGAAACTCCGTCCCGACGGCAAAGGCATGCTCCTTCTTGACGACGGACTGCAGACCCTCGTTGACACCCAAGCGGCGGGCCGAGTCGCCGTCGCTAAACCTTTCAGTGCTGACGGGGTCGACGTCATCAGCGTGATCGCCGCACCCGAGCTCTCCCCGCAGGATGTGTGGCGCGCGGTCGACGCGGTCGTCGCCCAGTTGAACCGCGGCGGGCTGTGGCACGGTGAACACCCCGGCTACAGTGAGCTCACCGACGGCCACTCGTGGACAGTCCGGGATGTGACGGAGACCTTCATTGCGTGGGATGCCCCCGCCGATAACGAGGTTCGGTGGCGCAGCCGCCTGCCGATGTGGAACGGGAACACTGTTAGTGACCTGACGACCGCTCCCGGTGTCGCGGAAGTCGTCGCCGCTCTCATCGAAGCTCAGCCGCAACTGGCCGGACCGTTCCAGTGCCTGCAGGCCGCCACCGCCGCCTACGACGAATCCGGCTTTACCGCTGCGGCGATCACCGCTTTGGCCGTAGTTACTGGTGCTCCGGAATTCGTCGAGCGCACCTTCCGCCGCGTCGAGATCACCTTCGACCGCCCGCACGCTGTCATCGCGATCGCGCGCGGTGGCCCTTGGGAGGGCGTGCCGGTCTTCAGCGCATGGGTGACGCCGGGGTCTGAGAGCTTGAGGTGAAACCCGCGCTCGTAGGTGGCTCGGATCACGACGCGGCCTGCCCGGCCGGGTAAGAGTGCCCCGTCACCGAGGGCCCGGAACCGCCGGGAGATGTACGTTCACTGAGTGGTCAAGGGGGCTCTCATGCCTAGGGAAGCTCGGGGGTGGTGGCGCGCCGGAACGCGCGACCACCGGTGTGAATGGACTAGGACGGCGTTGGTGAGCCATCAACTGGTGGATTTGTGTGACCCTCAGGGACCTGAACCGACCCCGAGGGCGACTAACGGTGCACGGTTTACGCAGTTGCTCATCGCAAGCTGCAGAGCAGCAAATTTGCGATCTGACCTCCGGTTTTGTTTCTACTGAAATCCGTTGCTGCAAGCAACTGACAGCGGAGGACATTCAACCTCTATCGGCGCGTAGCTACGCCGCCTCCTCGGGGCGGTGTTCGCCGACAGCCTCGCGGATCAAAAGCGCGATCTCAGTAATCGACTTGGCGATCGAGGATCCCAGCTCATCGGTGTATCCGACGGCCTGGGCAATGGCCTTGGACGCTTTGGTGTGCTCGGTCTTGATCAGCTTGAACGTCTCAAGCGCACGGGCGATGTCGTCAACATACCGGCGGATCGTGTTGAGCGCGTCAACGGCAGTGTGGTCGTTGACCAACCTTATGGCCTGTGCGGCGGCTATGGCCTTGCTCCGCATCAGATGGAAGACGAGACGCAGGGTCAACGGGTCTGCGGCGACCACAACCATCTGGTCGCCTATGAGGTGATATGGCTGATTGCCCGGAACTTTCGTTTCGTCGTCGACAATAAGCATTCCAAAGTCGGCTCCGCGGTTACTCATCGCCTCGCTGAGTAAAAC
>JBJTGN010000063.1:0-2219 GCA_046093905.1 Actinomycetota bacterium | reverse complement strand
GCTTCGCGACTTTTTCTTCCACGACATCAACGCATGTCACCACATGACCCAGCCGCGCAAAGCACGCTCCAGACGACAAGCCGACGTAGCCGGTGCCGATTACCGCAATATTTGTCACGCAACAAGTGTATTCGCAGTGACTCAACTGCCGGTGAAGCGCCGGTAGTACACTCTCTCCGTGGCTCGGCGTGTGCTTCGTAGGCTATTTCTTCGAATTGCATCACTGCTTGGCATCCCAGAAGTTCAGCACCGTCTTGATGTCCTGGATGCCGAAGTCCGACGGGTTGAATCGCTCATTGGACCAGTTGCTGACCTCGTGGAACGAAGAAATCGCGACCTTGCCGGCGCCCTAAGCGCAGACTTGGCATCTGCTGTTGAGACTCTGACATCTGCAATCAGCTCTCTGGCCGCAGACCAACGGTCGCTCGCAGAGCAACAGTCAGCTCATTTTGAGAATCGCCTCACCTCGTTGAACGAGGCATTAGTTGCCTTCGTCGATGCGAAGAACGAACAACAACGTATCGCCCTGGTTGCATTCGTCGAGGAACTTGCAGCCCGCCAGGTCCAGATTCGTCAGAGTGTTGACACGCTGCGGATGCAAGTAGGGTCCACAGGTGCGAAGCCAGCCGGCCAATCCGGTCCGTCGGCCCAACTGCCACCAGTCATTGACGATGCCTTCTACGTGGCCCTCGAGAACCATTTCCGCGGATCCCGCGATCTGATCGCGGAGAGGCAACAGTCATACCTTCGTCACTTGCCGTCTGTCGTCAACGACGACCACCCGGTGGTTGATCTTGGATGTGGCCGGGGGGAATGGATGGGCGCCCTCCAGTCCCGTGGCATCCCAGTAAGAGGTGTCGATTCAAATGTTGTCTGCGTGGCCGAGTGCACCGACAAGAACCTCCACGTCGAACTATCTGACATCGTGGATTATCTCCACGGACAACCCGACCAGTCAGTGGGAACATTCACCATGTTCCAGGTCCTGGAGCATCTACCGTTTCCTGTTCTTCTGGACACGCTCCGACAGATCAGAAGGGTGCTTGTACCCGGTGGACGCCTGATTGCCGAAGTTCCGAATGCAAAAAACCTCCGCGTGGCTGCGGGCACCTTCTGGATTGATCCCACGCACCAACGCCCCCTGTACCCCGAGCTGCTCCTGTTCCTCGCTGAGGAGCTTGGCTTCTCTAGTACCGAGGGAATCTACGTCAATGACTTGTCCCCGAAGTTCGACCTATCTGGTCTTTCCGACGGCCCGAGAGAGGCACTGCAGCGACTGCTTGATGCCGTTGATACAGCCGGTGACTTCGCCCTAATCGCGACTGCGTAGCGAAATCGTTCGTCGAGAGAAGTTCTCGACAGCCAGGTCCAAGGACTCCTCCACACCCTTCATCACTTCAGACCATCTGTATCGATCTTCCACGTACTGCCGTCCGTTTCGGCCCATCTCGTCCGCAAGTCCAGGGCTTTCCAGGAGCATCATCACTGCCTGTTCGAATTCCGCATAACCCTCGTACGGAATGGCACCACCGGAACGCATGGCCTGCCCACGCAGTACCGTGCTAGCACCCTGCACCAGTGCAGGTCTGCGTTGCACCCACGACTCGCACAGAACTATCGAGAAGCTCTCGAAGAACGAGGGCTGAACCAGCGCGAGCGACCCCTTGATTGCGGCGTGCTTCACGGGTTCATCAAGAAATCCGGTGATGACGATATCCTCATGCCTCGGCAAGTCGACAAGCTCCTCACCGGCAAGCACGAGCTTCAAAGGAATGTCATACATCGACTTCATGGCCACGAAGAACTCACACAGTTGCTTCACGCCTTTCATTGGGTCAAGCCTGCCCACGTACACGAGATATGGCATGTCACCAAGATCGTGTTCCGACTTGAATTCAACGATACTCGCAACTTCCGGATCCATTTCGATGCCAATGCCGACGACTCGCCCCGGTGGGCTTATTCGGAACCGCTCCCTAACAACCTCTTCCTCCTCCGGCGTGAAGTAGAGGTAAGAATCGGGCAATCGGAACGTTGACTCGAAGATGGACATGCGCAGCGAAGGTTCATCGTGCGCCGTGGGTTGAAAAATCACCGGGACACGACCAGCCACTGCGGGAATCCCCAGTGCCGCGTTCGTGTAGAGGTCCGTCATGAAGATCACGGCATCAAACCGGGTTGCATTGTTGATAAGCCAGGTGCGCATGCCCACCATGTCA
>JBJTGN010000062.1:0-8756 GCA_046093905.1 Actinomycetota bacterium | reverse complement strand
TCGTCACGGCAACAAGGGTGTCATCTCCAAGATCCTGCCCGAGGCGGACATGCCGTACCTCGCGGACGGAACGCCGGTGGACATCATTCTCAACCCGCTCGGTGTTCCGAGCCGAATGAACGTCGGCCAGGTACTCGAGGCCCACCTCGGCTATGCCGCACGTTGGGGTTGGACGAATCCCGACGGGACCACGATCGGCGACAAGCCGGTGCGCGGCACCGAGACGAAGACTCGTCCGAGTACGCCTCCTGCCAAGTTCATTGCGACGCCGGTGTTCGATGGCGCTCACTGGGACGAAAAAGAGCAGTCGGGCAAGCATCCGACGATCGTCGAAATCCTCGACTCGTTGAATCCGGAGAGCATCAAGGGCGACCGACTGATCAAGACGACGGGCAAGACGAAGCTGTTCAACGGCCGTACGGGAGATGCGTACGACGCGGACATCACCGTCGGCTACATGTACATCCTCAAACTGTCGCACTTGGTCGACGACAAGATCCACGCCCGTTCAACCGGTCCGTACAGCATGATCACCCAGCAGCCGCTCGGTGGTAAGGCTCAGTTCGGTGGACAGCGTTTCGGCGAGATGGAAGTGTGGGCTCTCGAGGCCTACGGCGCGGCGTACTGCTTGCAGGAGTTGCTGACCATCAAGTCCGACGACGTCCTTGGCCGAGTCAAGGTCTACGAGGCGATCGTGAAGGGCGAGAACATCCCCGAACCCGGCATCCCGGAGAGCTTCAAGGTGCTCATGAAGGAGATGCAGGCGCTGTGCCTGAACGTCGAGGTTCTCTCGGCAGACGGCAGCGAGATCGAGATGAAGGAGATCGACGAAGAGGTCTACAGCACTGCTGAGGCCCTCGGCATCGATATCAGCCGCCCAGAACGCGGCAGTGACCAAGACGACAGGGATCGGGCAGCGAGCCGTCGCTGACGGCCGACTCGACAGCGCGACGAAGAGAGAAGAGAAGACATGCTCGACGTGAATATGTTCGACCAGCTGCGAATCGGTCTGGCAACAGCCGACCACATCCGCACATGGTCCAGCGGTGAAGTCAAGAAGCCCGAGACGATCAACTACCGAACACTGCGCCCCGAGCGCGATGGTTTGTTCTGCGAGAAGATCTTCGGACCGACCCGTGACTGGGAGTGCTACTGCGGCAAGTACAAGCGCGTTCGCTTCAAGGGAATCATCTGTGAGAAGTGCGGCGTCGAAGTAACCCGCTCGAAGGTTCGCCGTGAGCGCATGGGCCACATCGAACTCGCAGCTCCCGTCGTGCACATCTGGTACCTGCGAGGAACCCGCTCCTGGCTTGCGTATCTTCTCGCCGGCATCGAGCCGAAGGAAGAGTTGAAGGCCAAGCAGCTGGAGAAGGTCATCTACTTCGCTGCGCATCTCGTCACCTGGGTGGATGCCGACAAGCGGCACGAGGAACTGTCGAGCCTCGAGGCCGACTACCTCGGTGAGCTGGATGCCATCAACAAGGAGATGAACGTCGAGATCGATCGGCGCTTCAAGGACCTCGAAAAGGAGGCAACGCGCCTCGAGAACGAGGGAGCCAAGGACGCAGAGGTCAAGGCCATGCAGAAGCTGGCCGACAAGGAAATCGCCTCGATTCGCGAGCGCTACGAGGCCGAGATCGACCTGCTCAAGCGAACCTGGGACGAATTCAAGAGTCTGCACCCTCGCCAGATCATCGAAGACGAAGTGCTGTGGCGTGAGCTGCGCGATCGCTACGACGAGTATTTCGAGGGCGGCACCGGCGCCGACGCCATCAAGTCCCTCATCGATCGGATCGACTTCGACGAAGAAGAGAAGAAGCTGCGTGAGGCGATCGACCCGCAGGACGGCAAGAAGCCGCTCAGCGCCCAGCGCAAGCAGAAGGCGATCAAGCGTCTCAAGATCGTGGCCTCGTTCAACCAGCGAGATCCCGAGACGGGCCGCCGCGTCAACGACCCGAAGGCCATGATCCTCGACGTGGTTCCGGTGATTCCGCCCGAACTGCGTCCGATGGTCCAGTTGGAAGGTGGTCGCTTCGCAACGTCCGACCTCAACGACCTGTATCGCCGAGTCATCAACCGCAACAACCGACTCGAGCGTCTGCTCGGTCTCGGAGCTCCCGAGATCATCGTCAACAACGAAAAGCGCATGCTCCAAGAGGCAGTGGACGCTCTGTTCGACAATGGACGACGCGGCCGTCCGGTCACCGGTCCGGGTAACCGTCCGTTGAAGTCGTTGTCGGACATGTTGAAGGGCAAGCAGGGACGTTTCCGTCAGAACCTTCTCGGAAAGCGCGTGGACTACTCGGGCCGTTCGGTCATCGTGGCTGGTCCGACTCTGCGTCTGCACCAGTGCGGTCTTCCCAAACTGATGGCTCTCGAATTGTTCAAGCCGTTCGTGATGAAGCGCCTGGTCGACATCGAGTCCGCCCAGAACATCAAGAGTGCGAAGCGAATGGTCGAGCGTCGACATCCTCGCGTGTGGGACGTTCTCGAAGAGGTCATCCGCGAGCACCCCGTGCTTTTGAACCGCGCTCCGACGCTTCACCGACTCGGAATCCAGGCTTTCGAGCCCGTTCTCGTCGAGGGCAAGGCCATTCAGATCCATCCGCTCGTCTGTACGGCATTCAACGCCGACTTCGACGGCGACCAGATGGCTGTCCATGTCCCGTTGTCGGCTGAGGCTCAGGCCGAGGCTCGCGTGCTGATGCTCAGCGCCAACAACATCTTGTCGCCGGCGTCGGGACGTCCGATCGTGACGCCGACCCAGGACTTGATCATCGGCGCGTACTACTTGACGGCCGACGATCCGGGTTCGCTCGGTGAGGGTCGCGTCTTCCGCCACAACTGGGAGGTCTTCCGAGCCCTCGACGAAGGGCTGGTCGACGTCCACGCTGCGATCAAGATCCGTTCGCCACGAGCCGGAGAGGACGCTCCGATCGTGATGTTCGAGACGACGCCGGGTCGACTTCTGTTCGAAGAGGCGCTGCCCGAGGAATATGTCGAGCGGTTCGGTCACATCACCAAGCCGATCAAGAAGAAGGAAATGGGTGAAATCGTCGAAGTTCTCTCCGACAACTTCACGAACGCCCAAGTCGCCGACTCACTCGATGCCATCAAGGACGTCTGCTATCGCTACGCGACGCAGTCCGGCCTCACGGTGTCGATCGACGACGTCAAGACTCCGGCAGCCAAGCGAACCCTGCTCGACGATTTCGAGAATCAGGCCGAAAAGGTCGAGACGCAGTTCAAGCGCGGCATCATCACCGACGGCGAGCGCCGCCAGCAGGAAGTTCGCATCTGGACCGACGCCACCGCCCAAGTCCAGGAGGCGATGGTCAAGGAGTTCGAGGCGCAGCGATTCAACCCGATCATGGTCATGGTCGGCTCGGGTGCTCGAGGCAACATGACGCAGATGCGTCAGATCGCAGGTATGCGCGGTCTCGTTGCCAACCCCCGAGGTGACATGATTCCGCGTCCGATCAAGCGGAACTTCCGTGAAGGTCTCGAAACCCTCGAGTACTTCATCGCCACGCCAGGTGCCCGTAAGGGACTGGTCGACACCGCTCTGCGAACCGCCGACTCGGGATATCTGACTCGTCGTCTCGTCGACGTCGCCCAGGAGTTGATCGTTCGTCTGGATGATTGCGGCTCGAACCTCGGTATCTGGATCGAAGGAGTTCTTCCCGACACCGCTCACCGTCGTTCGTACCTTGAGACGAAGCTCTACGGCCGAGCACTCGCCCAGGACATCACGTTGTCCGATGGCACGGTCGTCGAGCGCAACACCATCGTGGGCGACCACTTGATGGCCCAGTTGCGTGACGATTCCGCCGTCGACCGCGTTCAGGTCCGCTCGGTGCTCACATGTGACGCCGAACTCGGCGTGTGCGCGCTGTGTTACGGCCGTTCGCTCGCGAGCGGCAAGGCAATCGAACTCGGCGAGGCCGTGGGAGTCATCGCGGCCCAGTCGATCGGTGAGCCCGGCACCCAGTTGACCATGCGTACCGTCCACACGGGCGGTGTCGCGGGCAAGGACATCGCCGGCGGTCTGCCTCGAGTCGTCGAACTCTTCGAGGCGCGTACTCCGAAGGGCTCGGCTCGTTTGGCCAAGGCCAGCGGTGTCGTGCGAATCGGCGAGGACGAAGGCAAGGGAATCAACGTCACCGTTGTCGACGATGCAGGTGAAGATCACTCGATTCTGCTCCCGACCGGCAGCCGCCCGATCGTGTCCGATGGACAAGAGGTGGTCGCAGGCCAGCCGATCACCGATGGACCCTTCGATCCGAAGGAAATCATGGAGATCAAGGGCATTCGAGAGACCCAGCTGTACATCGTGGAAGAGGTTCAGAAGGTCTACCGCGACCAGGGTGTGTCGATTCACGACAAGCACATCGAACTGATCGTGCGTCAGATGACCCGCCGTGTCAGCGTCCAGGAGACCGGTGACACCGACTTCCTGCCCGGTGAGCGCACCGATGCCAAGACGTTCCGTGACACCAACAGGGCCACCGTCGAAGCCGGCAAGCGACCGGCTGAAGGTCGACCCGAGTTGATGGGAATCACCAAGGCTTCGCTCGCCACCGAGTCGTGGCTGTCGGCAGCATCGTTCCAGGAGACCACTCGAGTTCTCACCGAGGCCGCAATCGACGGTCGCGGGGACACTCTCAATGGCCTCAAGGAGAACATCATCATCGGCAAGCTCATCCCGGCTGGTTCGGGCATGATGCGGTACCGGGACTTCGGCATCGATGCCCCGGATTACGTCCCGATGGCGACGTATCACTCCGATGACGAGGACACGTCCGATGTCCTCAGCCAGCGTTGGGAGGGTCTCACCGGTTCGACTGACAGTTGAGCCGGGAGATTCGACCCTCAAAATTCACGAAACGGGTATTGGGTCCGGGCGACGGGTTGCCGTTGTTCGGGCCCTGCTCGTATCATCAAACGGTCCTGTGCGCCTGTGGTGCCGGGTCCATCACAGTCAGGTCGCGTCGGAGTCCGATCCGATCCCATCGAATGAGGTAGGCGAGTGCCCACAATTCAGCAACTGGTTCGCCAGGGTCGCAGTACGAAGTTCACCAAGTCCAAGACGCCAGCCCTCAAGGGCTCACCGCAGCGTCGAGGGGTGTGCACTCGCGTGTACACGAACACGCCCAAGAAGCCGAACTCGGCTCTGCGCAAAGTGGCCCGTGTTCGCCTGTCGAGCGGCGTCGAAATCACTGCATACATCCCGGGTGAGGGACACAACCTGCAGGAGCACTCGATCGTCCTCGTGCGCGGAGGTCGTGTTCGCGACCTGCCCGGTGTTCGCTACAAGATCATTCGCGGCGCGCTCGACGCAGCCGGTGTGAAGAACCGCAAGCAGGCCCGCAGCCGTTACGGTGCCAAGCGGACCAAGTGATTCGGCAATCGTGATTCGCAGATGAAGGAACAGGTGAACTGACATGCCCCGTAAGGGACCCGCCCCCCGCAGAGAAATGCATCCGGACCCGGTGTACCGGTCGCTGCTCGTGACGCAGTTGATGAACAAGGTGATGCTGAGCGGCAAGAAGAGTGTCGCCGAGCGCATCGTGTACGACGCGCTGAAGATGGTCGAAGAGAAGTCTGGCGCCGAGCCGATTGCAACGCTGAAGCGCGCTGTCGACAATGTTCGTCCGCCACTCGAGGTCCGCAGTCGCCGAGTCGGCGGTGCGACCTATCAGGTTCCGGTCGAAGTCAAGCCGCGTCGTGCGAATACCCTCGCCATCCGCTGGCTCGTCGATTACGCCCGTGCCCGCCGTGAAAAGACGATGGCTCAGTGCCTCGAACGAACTCCTCGACGCTTCCAACGGCCTTGGTGCCGCAGTCAAGAAGCGTGATGACATGCAGAAGATGGCTGAGTCGAACAAGGCATTCGCGCACTACAAGTGGTGAACCCAACCTCGTCGGTACGGCCACGAGATCCCAAACGAAGACAAGCAGAGAACTGAAAGCGAACGACGATGGCCAAGCGTGAATACCCCCTGGAGCGCACTCGGAACATCGGCATCATGGCCCACATCGATGCCGGCAAGACGACGACGACTGAGCGAATCCTGTACTACACCGGCAAGAGCTACAAGATCGGTGAGGTGCACGAAGGCGCCGCAACCATGGACCACATGGCACAGGAGCAGGAGCGTGGTATCACCATCACCTCGGCGGCCACCACCTGTATCTGGAACAACCATCGCATCAACATCATCGACACCCCTGGACACGTGGACTTCACGATCGAAGTCGAGCGTTCGCTGCGCGTTCTCGACGGTGCTGTAACCGTGTTCGACTCGGTTGCAGGCGTGGAGCCTCAGACCGAGACGGTGTGGCGTCAGGCCAACAAATACCGCGTTCCGCGTATGTGCTTCGTCAACAAGATGGACCGAATCGGCGCCGACTTCTATCGCACGGTTCAGATGGTCAAGGATCGCCTCGAGGCAACGACCGCAGTCATCCAGTTGCCGATCGGCGCAGGTGGCCCGGAGAGTGCGAAGCCCTTCGTCGGCCTCGTCGATCTCGTGAAGATGAAGGCGCTCATCTGGCGCGATGAAGAACTCGGCGCCAAGTGGGACGAAGTCGACATTCCTGCCGACATGGTCGATCAGGTGAATCAGTACCGCGAAGAATTGCTCGAAACGATCGCCACTTCCGATGATGCATTCATGGAGAAGTACCTCGGCGGAGAAGACGTGACGGAGGAAGAGATCAAGCGAGCGATCCGTAAGGGAACGCTGGCTTTCGACTTCGTGCCGATCCGGTGCGGTTCGGCCTTCAAGACCAAGGGCGTTCAGCCGAGGCGCGATGCCGTTGTCGACTCTCTCCCGAGCCCGCTCGACATTCCTCCTGCCCAGGGTGTGAAGCCCGGTGAAGCCGAAGAGCCAGCAGAGCGCACGGCGGACGAAAGCGGTCCGTTCGCTGCGTTGGCATTCAAGATCGTGGCCGACCCCTTCGGCAAACTCACCTACTTCCGCGTCTACTCCGGTCTGATCAACAAGGGTGACGAGGTGTACAACTCGACCAAGGAAAAGCGCGAGCGTCTCGGTCGCATTCTGTTGATGCACGCGAACCAGCGTGAGGATCTCGATGTCGCCATGGCCGGCGACATCGTTGCCGGCCTCGGATTCAAGGACACCACGACCGGAGACACGCTGTGCGACCGGGCGAATCCGATCATTCTCGAAAAGATGGAGTTCCCTGAGCCGGTCATCCACGTCGCCATCGAGCCGAAGACGAAGGACGATCAGGACAAGCTCGGCAAGGCTCTCAAGTCGCTCTCCGACGAAGACCCGACGTTCCGTGTGCGCACCGACGAAGAGACCGGCCAGACCGTCATCTCCGGAATGGGCGAGCTCCACCTCGAAATCCTCGTCGACCGTATGCAGCGCGAATTCAACGTGGACGCGACTGTCGGCAAGCCGCAGGTGGCCTACCGCGAGACCGTCACCGAGAAGGTCGAAGGTGTCGAATACCGACACATCAAGCAGTCCGGTGGTTCGGGTCAGTTCGCCGTCGTCAAGATCAACATGGAGCCGAATCCGGGTAAGGGTTACGAGTTCGAAGACAAGATCAGCGGCGGTCGTATTCCTCGTGAGTACATCAACCCGACCAACCAGGGTCTGCAAAGTGCGCTCGACAACGGCGTTCTCGCCGGTTACCCGACGGTGGACGTGAAGGTGACTCTCGTCGACGGTCAGTACCACGACGTGGACTCGAGCGAAATGGCCTTCAAGATCGCCGGCCAGGCAGCTTTCCGCAAGGCAGCCGAAATGGCCAAGCCGGTCATCATGGAGCCGATCATGGGAGTCGAAGTTGTGACCCCTGAGGAGTACATGGGCGACGTGATGGGTGACTTGTCGAGCCGACGAGGCCGCATCGAGGGAATGGAAGCCCGCGGCAACACCCAGGTCGTGCGAGCCCAGATCCCTCTGTCAGAAATGTTCGGGTACTCGACCGACCTGCGCTCGCGCACCCAGGGTCGTGCGACGTACACGATGCAGTTCAATTCGTATCAGCAGGTCCCCGAGGCGATCGCAAGCGACATCGTCAAGCGGGCCCGCGGAGAATGACACAACAGATTCTCGAGCCGATCAGCATCGAACTTTCCCGTGGGGAAGTCCGAGCCCGCTGATATCGTTCCAGAGCCGTGTCGAGAACGAGTTCTCGACACAAGATCCTTGACACCACGAACCAATACACCGGCTTCGACAGATCGAAGCGGTCAGACAATGAAGGAAAGTGACAGCCATGTCGAAGGCGAAGTTTGAGCGTACGAAGCCTCATGTGAATATTGGGACGATGGGTCATATCGACCATGGGAAGACGACGTTGACTGCGGCGATTTCGCGGACGTTGGCTGATCGTGGGTTGGCGGATTACACGCCGTTCGATCAGATCGATAAGGCGCCGGAGGAGAAGGCGCGTGGTATCACGATTTCGATTGCTCATATCGAGTACGAGACGGCGAATCGGCATTATGCGCATGTGGATATGCCGGGTCACGCGGACTACATCAAGAACATGATCACGGGTGCTGCGCAGGTCGATGGCGCGATTTTGGTGGTTGCTGCGACGGATGGTCCGATGCCGCAGACGCGTGAGCATGTGTTGTTGGCTCGTCAGGTGGGTGTTCCTTACATCGTTGTTGCTTTGAACAAGAGTGACATGGTTGATGATGAGGAGTTGTTGGAGTTGGTGGAGCTCGAGGTTCGTGAGTTGTTGAACGAGTACGAGTTCCCTGGTGA
>JBJTGN010000061.1:0-5607 GCA_046093905.1 Actinomycetota bacterium | reverse complement strand
GACCATGGCATTGCGCAAACGATCGATTCGGTCGAGGTGCACTGCTTCGTCGACGCGCAAGGTCGTCATACCGAAACGCTACCCTCCGACGTCATCCAGCTGATGCACGCCGCATCAAGCTGACAGGCACGGATTCCGCTGCTTGTTTCGCGTGGTAGCTCGATCGAGTCAGCGGACTCGACTCGACATGAGTGATGCCGAGGGATTCACCGAGCTGCTTCCAACGAGCGAATTCGTCCGGATGAATCCAGCGCGCTACGGGCAGATGGTGTGTCGTCGGTCGCAGGTACTGACCAATGGTGACGATGTCCACGCCGATGCCTGCGAGATCGGCGAGACAGCCATCGACCTCGTCGACTGACTCCCCCATGCCGAGTACCAAACCGGACTTGGTGCACATCCCGGACTGTTTGGCCGCCGACAGAACTCCCAGGCTGCGCCCGTACCCCGCAGACGGTCGAACAGCACGTTGCAGACGGGCGACGGTTTCGATGTTGTGATTGAAGACATCGGGTCGGGCGGCGAACAAGATGTCGAGCGACTCGCGACAACCTTTCGCATCGGACACCAGGGTCTCGATTCGCGCGCTGGGACGGACCCGCCTGATCTCCTCGACACACGCCGCAACGTGGGACATGCCACCATCGTCGAGGTCGTCGCGCGCAACCATCGTCAGAACCACATGATCGAGGCCGAGTCGCTGCACGGCTCGTGCGATTCGACCAGGTTCACTCGTTTCTGGTTCGAGCGGTTTTCTGGTGTCGACGAGACAGAACCCACAAGCTCTCGTGCACCGCTCACCGAGAACCATGAACGTGGCGGTGCCATCTTTCCAACACTCCGACAGGTTCGGACAGCCTGCCTCCTCGCAGACGGTCACGAGGGAGAGATCTTCGAGAACGCTCTTCGTGCGAAGTACCTCCTCTCCGATCCGCACTTTGGGACGAAGCCATTCCGGCTTTCGCTCGGCAATGTCGATTCCTCCCTCGACCCCTGAGTCAGCCAAGCGAGACGTCAAGCGGACAGCTGTCCCCGGTCCCTCACCACGGGAGAAACGAGAGAGATCCTCTGGTCGATGGAGCCACGCCACATCCTGTCGCTCGATCTGACCTGATCCCCAGAGCGATCCGGCTCGGGCTGCGATCGCATCGACTACCTCGCGCATCGATGCAGTACTGCCGAGTTCTTCCATCGACGTCACCGGCAAGTCGTCGATGCCACAAGGAACGATGTGCTCGCGCAGATAACGCATGTCCGTGTTCACATTGAGAGCGAATCCGTGCATCGTTCGACCGTGCGCAATCCGTACGCCAATTGCTGCGATCTTGCGCGGAGACATGTCGTGTGCGCGGATCCATACGCCCGCATAGCCGTCGAGCCGCCCAGCCCCCACGATTCCAAGGTCGCCGAGGATGTCGATCACCAGCTGTTCGACTGAGTGGACGTGGTCGGCGGCTCCGATGCGATTGTCCAGTTGCAGAATCGGATAGCCGACGAGCTGCCCTGGACCGTGGTACGTGATGTCCCCGCCGCGCTTGACAGAAACGAGATCTGCGCCGACTTCTGTCGGGTCACACTTGAGATTCCGCTCGAGATCCGCGCGCGGTCCGTGGGTGAACACATGCGGATGTTCGACGAGCAACAGATGCTGCTCGTGACCGTTTTCGAACAAAGCTGTCTGGAGAGCCAACGCCTCCCGATACGGGACACGACCCAGCCAGCGGACCCGAATCACGGTCTAGAACTCACCGCCCCAGTCTCTAGTCTCGAGGATCGTCTTCACCTTGACCAGGAATTCAGCTGCGTACGCTCCGTCGAATGCTCGATGATCCCAGCTCATAGCCAGATGTCCCACCGGGTGAATCGCAATACTCTCACCGCTACCGGGCACGTCGACGACGACTGGCTTGCGCACGATGGCATCGGTCGAGAGAATCGCAACCTGTGGCTGATTGATGATCGGCATCGTCAGCACCGAGCCTGCTGAACCATTGTTCGAGATGGTGAACGTTCCGCCCTGAATTTCGCCAGGGCCGAGCTTTCGACTCTTGGCTCTGTCCGCAAGATCTCTGATCTCTCGGGCAATGGCGCGCAGACGCTTCGTTTCAGCGCTGCGAACGACCGGAGCAAGTAGTCCTTGACCCTCGAGGTCGACTGCGATCCCGAGATCCACGTACTTGTGAACCACGAGGTCATTACCGGAGATGCTCGCGTTCATGTGGGGGTAGTCACCGAGAGCATCGATGACAGCACGTGCAATGAACGGAAGATACGTCAGGCTGAAACCCTCAGTGTCAGCAAAGTCTGCTTTCAGGCGCTTGCGCGTGTTGTCGACATTCACGTAATCGACTTCGACAACGCTGAACGCGTGGGGACTGACCGACTTGGACATCACCATGTGAGCGCCTGTGATCTGGCGAATCTTCGACAGCGGAACGACGTCATCTCTGTCGCCGATGCGGACCGTCGGAGCGGGAGCCGACACGGTGGCCAAAGGTGATACCGCTGGCACAGGACTCGACGGCACGACCGCAGGGGCTCGTGTTGCGAGCGCATCGATGTGGTCGAGCACGTCTTCGCGTGTGATACGTCCGCCAAGACCCGTTCCCTGAATCCGATCGACGTCGAGATGGTGTTCTGCGACGAGTCGACGGACGACGGGTGACAAGAGTCGACTGTCCGACGATGTCGACGAGGCAGCTGTCGCAGCGGGTGCTGGCTGAACTGCAGGAGCTGGAGCAGGCGCGGGCGCCGGTTGAGGTGCGGGGGCAGGCGCAGGAGCGACGGCGGGTGCAGGTGCGACATCGGGTGCAGGCGCCGGCTGAGGTGCGGGAGATGGAGCCGGTGTGGCTGTGGGCGCTGGAGCTGCAGCAGAGTCCGACACCACAGCAATCACGGCCCCGACAGGAACCGTGTCGCCCTCGGGTACGCGGATCTCCGTCAGTGTGCCGGCAATCGGCGAAGGCACTTCCGTATCCACCTTGTCGGTCGACACCTCGAACAGCGGTTCATCAGCTTTCACCGAATCGCCGATCTTCTTGAACCAGCGAGTGATCGTTCCCTCTGTGACCGTCTCACCCAATTGCGGGAGTACTACTTCTGCCATGTGATGTCCTCTGCTGTGCAGCTACTCGTTGTGTGGTTGTCTCGAATATGGATCGATCGAAAATGTGTCACGACATCGAAGTCAGGTGTTCAGACTTCGACCCGTCATGGACAGAACTGTCTCTCCGAACAGTTCGGTCAGACTCGGATGCGGCTGAAGGAAGGCGGCAAGCTCGTCGACAGTGGCCTCCCAGTTGACAGCGAGATAGCCACCCGAGAGCTGTTCGGTCACCCAAGGTCCCACCATGTGCACACCGAGAATCTGTCCGGCTGTCCCGTCCGGGTTTCTCTTGGCTACGACTTTCACCAACCCGTCCGTTTCGCCGAGGATCTGAGCGCGGCTGTTGCCACGGAACTGATGCTTCGACACGACGACGTCGATCCCCGCTTCTTTGGCTGCATCTTCACCGGGACCGGCCCACGCGACCTCGGGGTGACAGTAGATCGCCCATGGCACTCGATCGTAGGCAACGGGAATCGGGGACTCTCCGAGAAGGTGTTTGACGACGAGAATGGCTTCGGCGTACGCGACGTGGGCCAATTGAGCCGTGTTGATGAGATCGCCGATCGCATAGACGCCAGCAACAGTTGTTCGACACCACGGGTCGACCACCACGAAACCGCGTTGATCCACTTCGACACCGGTGCCGGCAAGTTCGAGAGATTCGGAGAACGGTCGACGCCCCACCGACACGATCACAGCATCGACTTCGAGTGTTTCACCATCGCCGAACGTGATGACCGTGCCGCCAATCGCCGTCGGAGAGTGACTCTTGACTGCAACGCCAGTTCGGATGTCGATGCCCTTCTTCTTGAACGACTTGACGACAACATTCGCAACATCGGCATCGAGACCGGGCAGGATCTTCGGAAGCCCTTCGAGGATGGTGACCGATGCGCCGAGATCGGCGAACGTCGAGGCGAACTCGCAGCCGATTGCTCCACCACCGATGACCGCAACTCTCTTCGGAACGAAATCGAGATCCAGAACCTCGTCACTCGTCATGATCGGGCCACCGCGTTCGAAACCCGGAATGATTCGCGGCACCGAGCCCGCAGCGAGCAGCACGGCATCGCCCACGATGGTCTCGGAGCGGCCGGCAGCGGACCTCACCTCGACGGAACGATCGGCCTTGAGCACTCCTGTCCCGTTGAAGACGGTGACGTTGCGCGCTTTGCACAGACCGCCGACGCCCTTGACCAGGCCCTCGACGATGCGGCGCTTACGAGCCTGCGTGACCGCAAAATTGCCAGTCGGCGAGGACGATTCGACTCCGAACTCGCTGCCATGAGCAACATGACGAAACACGGATGCTGTTTCGAGGAAAGCCTTCGCAGGAATGCATCCGCGATTGAGACATGTCCCGCCGAGCGCGTCTCTTTCGACGAGGGCGACGTTCAGTCCCGCTGATGCGCCGTACAGCGCGGCTCCGTACCCACCAGGTCCTCCGCCGACGATCACGAGGTCAAATTTCTCGGCCGTACGGACCACCTCCAAAAATCGGCGTCGATGACGCTGTCCGAACCGCCACGGTATCGGTGTTCCGTGTCCTCACGGCGCCCGAAAACTCAGTGGGCACCACTCTCACGGCGCCCACTGCCTCTGTTCGCCGGCGCGGGTGTATGCCACCGCCTGAACTGCCTCCACGGACGGGAACCGAATGACGCATTCGATCGGCTCTTCGCCATCTGGCACCTCACTCGATCGTCCGCAGATACCGGGCTCCAGCACGTCTCCCTGCGAGTCGTCTTCGGCACCCGAAGGTTCGAACACACGACCGTCTCCGAGCAGACGCCAATCTTCGACCACCGATTCACCAGCGACCCCCGCCATTCGGACCACCACTCGGGTCCCATCGGTGCCGTCTGCGATCGAGATCACGGACACGGACATGTCTCCGATCTGAGCAGTTGCCCCCAAGTCGAGAACGGGAACTTCGGTTCGATCGCTCGCCACCTGGAAGAGCTTCAATCCACCTGCCAAAAGGATCAGCAAACCACAGCCAACCGACAGCAACAGGAGTGTGCGCGTCTTCATGTCGAGACGAGCCTAATTCCCGGCGCTCCGTCCACCCATCGAACGGATAGATACCTCGTGCGGAACCGAACCATGCCGCAGTCGAATCGCTAGAGTCGTCCAACGTGGGTTCTGACAAAACAGTTGGTCCAGAATCCGTTGAATATGTTCGTGCTCTTCGACGAGCCGAGGAGCAAGGTCGAACTGTCCCGGCGATTCCCGGATCCGATGGCGCGCACGGAGCAAGTTCATCGGCGAAGGCGCGAGCCATGCTCGCCCTCGGCGCTCTCGGCATCGTCTACGGAGACATCGGCACGAGTCCTCTCTACGCGCTACGCGAGGCGTTCACAGGTCACGGCCACGAGATGACCGTCAACACCACGAGCGTCTACGGCATCTGCTCCTTGGCGTTCTGGTCGCTGATCATCATCATCTCGGTGAAGTATCTGATGTTCGTCATGCGTGCCGACAACCACGGTGAAGGT
>JBJTGN010000060.1:0-8765 GCA_046093905.1 Actinomycetota bacterium | reverse complement strand
TCTCTGCACCGACAAGACCGGAACCTTGACCGAGGGCTCGGTGGAGGTCGAGCGGAGTGTCGACGCAATCGGACGTCAGAGCACTGCGGTTCTAGAAAGAGCATTTTGGAACGCTCACCTCCAAGAGGGTCACACCAATCCCATCGACCAAGCGATCACTGACTTCGTCGGACACGAGATGAGCCTTCCGGTTCGGCTTGCTGAGATTCCCTTCGACTTCACGCGCAAGATCGTCTCTGTGATCGTGCAAGAGAATCACGAGCAATTGCTGATCTGCAAGGGAGCTGTCGAGCAAGTGCTGTCACGGTGTACGACCGCACTCGTCGACGATCGTCATCAATCGATGTCCACGATCATCGACGACGCTCGGAAGACGTTCGAAAGCCTGTCGGCACAGGGCTTGCGGTTGCTTGCAGTTGCAGAGAAGTCGTTGTCCGTCGATGTCGAGTTGGACGAAGTATCGGAAGACGACTTAGTTTTTCTCGGGTTCATCGCCTTCGCAGATCCTCCCAAGGCAGGTGCCAGAGAGGCCATCGAGCAGCTGCGCGATGCCGGCGTGATCGTGAAAATCATCACCGGTGACAATCGTGCGATCTCGAAGATGACAGCAAGCACGATCGGCTTGGAGAACGAAGTTCTTCTGACAGGGGAGGAGATTCAGATCCTGTCCGACGCCGACCTCGAGAGTCGGGTCGAGGGAACCAGTCTGTTCGTCGAGGTCGATCCTTTGCAGAAGGAGCGAATCATCCGCGCTCTCGTCGCACGTGGGCACACAGTCGGCTTTGTCGGAGACGGCGTGAACGATGTCGCCGCTCTTCATGCCGCTGATGTGGGAATCTCAGTGGATACCGGTGTCGACGTGGCGAAAGAAACAGCTGATCTGATCCTGCTCGACAAGAGTTTGTCGGTCATCAACGAAGGTATTCAGCAGGGACGACGTGTCTTCGCAAACACGCTCAAGTACGTCTATGTCACGACGAGCGCCAACTTCGGGAACATGGTGTCACTCGCGTGCGCAACAGCATTTCTGCCGTTTCTTCCCATGCTTCCTCTACAAATCCTGTTGTTGAATTTCCTCTCCGATGTTCCCGGCATGACGATTGCAACAGACAACGTGGACCCTGAACGACTGGAGCAGCCTCAACGCTGGGACATCGCACAGGTTCGTCGCTTCATGATCGTCTTCGGCCTTCTCAGCACGTCAGTCGACCTTGCCACATTCGCGATTTTGCGAATCGGCTTCGAGTCCGATGCAGAAGAGCTGCGTACCGGATGGTTCCTGGTGTCTGTCCTGACCGAGATCGTCGCCATGTTGTTCCTGAGAACTTCCCGACATGTCCATCTCAGCCACCCGAGTCGCGCGCTCGGCTGGTCCTCGATCGCTGTGGTGATCGTGACGATCGTTCTCATCGTCACCCCTCTCGGGACAGCGTTTCGACTGGAGACACTCACCAGATCTGTGTTGGCTGCTCTCATTGCCCTAGTTGGGGCGTATGCGTTGATGACCGAGATCTTCAAGAGTCGTATGACATCGCTGTTTCACACCAGACATCAACGCGGTATTTCGACTCCTGTCGATGCTGGGGCAGCAGGAATCGACAACAGATGAAATGGAAGGCGAAGCAGTGTAGATACCTATCGCTGTGAGGTTGCTGAAGGAGTGAGATGCCGACGCCCGGTGGCGAATGCAAGGCCGTAGGCCACAAGTGCGACGAGCAGAAGATTGCGGTATCCGAGAACCATCGATGTGTACTCGAAGAGACCGCCGACCATGGCTCCCAACAAGTTGGCGCTGAACGCGGTGAGAGCATCCGAAGTGTCACGGAAGCGCTGTGCGAACACCAAATTGGCGATGAAGATCGGCAAAAAGGCGAGTACGACCGCAAAGATCAGTCGAGGAATGAACGGCAGACCCAGGAGTGATGAACGGGGAATCAGCCAACTCACAAGAATCGAGGCTGCAAGGAGACCGTAGAGGACGACGAGATTGCTGATCTTCACCCGTTTGGAGACAACGACCGCAAGGAGGACGGCCAACATGACTCCGCCGAACACCATGGCGTTCACCAACCATGTGGTGCCGAAGAGCAAAGCGAATTGCACGACATTCTTCGTTTCGAGCAACAAGAACGCGACGCCCATGAAGAACAAATCCGCGTACTTGGTGATGCCGCGCATCGGCCCTCCGACGACACGAACCGAGACGAACGTGGCGATCAGGATGAGAGCGAGGGCGACAAGGTAGAACGTCGGAATCGACGCGGTCTTCAAGTACGGGAACGGGCGATCGTCGCTGACCGGGTCTGGTGTGCCAGCGGGTCGAGTCCATTGATCTTCTGACGGACAGTCCACGAGTTCGGGACTGATGCCGATCGTCAACACCGTGGTCGAGTCGGTCGGACGAGTCACGCAGGGTGGATGACCGAAGGCGTCTTCGAGGGTCGCCGCATATCGATCGACGAGCCAGTTCTCTCGATACAGGTTGTACATCGAGAACACGCCGTCCTCGGTGAGATGGTCTCGGTAGCTCTCTGCCGCCTCGCGAGTGAACAGGAAACTTTCGAGTCGAACAGCTGAGGCGCCCTGGACGAGAGTCAGCGAATCAGGAAGGGCAAGAACAGTGAGATCCCACTTTCGATCGCTTCGCTCGAGGAACGCTCGCCCGTCGTCGATGTGCAAAGTGACGCGCGGATCGTCGTAGGGCCGGTTGGGATGGAAGTCCTTGGCCAATTCGATCGGCTTCGGATCGATTTCGACGGCATCGATGCTCTTTGCCCCTTTGGCGAGAGCAACGGCAACGTCGTTGCCGCTTCCCGCTCCGATGATCAACACGTCACCCAGATCGTCGTCGGCGAGTCGGTCGTAGAGAGGTGTGTAGATCGGCGAGTTGCCGTCCTTCACGAACTGCCAATGCGGTGTTCCATTGACGAACAACCACATGTCGTCTTTCGGCGGCACGGTGTGCTCGGCTTTGTAGTACGGCGTCCAGATGACCCCATCCTTCGAAGATTCGACAGCCAGGACACTGAGCAGGATCAGGATCGGGATGCCGATGAGGGCGACGTCGAACCGTTTCGGGCGGGTTGCCCAGAGGACGACGGTGGTAACGACCGAACCCCAGACGATCGGCTGGGCACCCACGAACGCAAGGATCGTGAAGATGACGATGCCGATCAGACTGCCGATCAGGTCGAACTGGTAGGCGTCGAGATTCGCGAGCTGGCGGAAGGTGCGTCCGATCGCATCCCCGACACACATCAATATGACTGCAACGGCGAGGAAGATCGCCGGAAGAACCAGTTCGCGAGGTGGGCCCGTCGGTCGCAGTTCAGCGCCGAAGAAAATGACATCACTGCCGACTGCTTCGACGCGAATCGGAAAGAAGTGCACGAGCAGAACGAGAGCTGTGAGAACCGCTGGCATGAAACGCAGCAGTGAGAACTCCGAACGGGACGCCCAGAGGAAGCCGAGTCCGATACCGAGAAATGAACCGAGCAGAACAATGTTCGAGAAGTACGAGAGGTACAGGACGTTTCCACCGAGCCAGCGGATCAGTGCGAGCTCGATGAAGAGCATCAGGAAGGTGAGGACGATCAGTCGAATGCGGAGAGCGATCGGGTTTGTTGAGGTGCAATCAGTGTTCACAGTCGGAATCTCTTGAATCTCGAAATCGGAGAGATCCAAACCATATACAAGAGAGACTTCGTTCATCACATACTGTTTTGCCGGCTGTTTTGCCGGGACATCGGTTCACCGACTGTTCATGTGAACTTTGCTGTGAAGCCTCGTGCACGCAAGATTGCCGTTTCCTGACCCCGGTACTTTTCGGCTCGTCAATCAGACGAATCGAAAGGCGAATATGAAAAGGTCAAAGATGATCGCAGCAGGCCTGATTTTTTCAGGCCTCATCTTGAGCAGTTGTGGTAGTGACGACGCGGCTTCGACGACAGTCGAGTCTTCGGCAACCGGTGTCACAGAAGCACCGACTAGCGAGACGGGTGACCAGTTGGATGCCCTTTACCAGGAGTGCTTGGACAATGGCGCACAAGTCAACCTCATCGCACTTCCCGATGAGTGGGCGAACTACAAGGGAATTTTGCAGAGTTTCCGCGACAAATATCCCGGCGTGAAGAATCCTGTTGCCAGCCCCGATGCGTCCTCTGCAGAAGAGATGGAAGCAGTCGAGACTCTCGCCGGTCAGGACGACATGCCGGACAACGTCGATGTCAGCCCGGCAATCGCTCAGGAAATGGTTTCGCGCGGACTGTTCGAGCCCTACGTTCTCACCACCGATGATGAGATTCCGGCTGGCCTGAAGGACGCAGACAACCACTGGGCAGCTGCCTACTACGGCATCATGGCAATCACGACGAATACGACGATTGTTTCTTCTGCTCCCAAGACGTTTGCCGACCTGAAGAAGCCCGAGTATCGCGGTCTCGTGAACTTGAACGGCGATCCGCGTGAAGCGGGCTCAGCGTTTGCTGCAGTCATGGCGGCGAGTATTGCGAACGGTGGAAGCGCCGACGACATCATGCCGGGCATCGAGTACTTTGCCGAGTTGAAGGCATCAGGCAATCTGGGAGGCACCGACGTCACCAAGGAGACAGTGCTTTCCGGTGAGACGCCGATCGCCATCGACTGGAGCTACAACGTTCCCGGATTGCGATCACAGCTTGAAGAAGCTGGTCTCACTGTCGAAGTGAACTTCCCGAGCGACGGTATCTACGGTGGCTTCTACGGTCAGGGTGTGGTGAAGAACTCGCCACACCAGGCATGTTCGAAGCTCTGGTTCGAGCACATCTTCAGCGATGAAGGAGCACTCGGATACCTCGAAGGTGGTGCCGTTCCGGCCCGCATCGTGTCTCTCACCGAGCGCGGTCTCGTGACCGAGGAGTCGAAGGTCAATCTTCCTCCGGACGAGCTTCTCGAGCAGGTTGCATTCCTGACCCCGGACCAGATCGCAAAAGCCAAGGAAATCCTGGCAGCGAACTGGGGTCCGATGGTGGCGGACGCCTGATCGATCACATGAGTGTCGACGCCCAATCCTCCCTGGGCTTCCGTGGGGGTCACGCCAGTGGCGTGACCCCCACCTCTCGTCCGCGCACATGGATCGCGCGACCGTGGTTGGGTCTTGTGCCATTCGTGTTGTTTCTCTTCCTGTTCTTGCTCATTCCGGCTGTGAGCGTGTTTTCGAACGCGCTGCGAACAACCGGAGGTTGGTCACTGTCAGCCATGGGTGAAGCAATGACCGGCCAGAACTTCGATGCATTTCGATTCTCTGTCACCTTTTCGGCAGGTGCAGCAATTGTTGGAGTCGTCGTCGGAGTGCTGTTGGCGTACGCGGCAGCAACTGCCAAACGACCAGCATGGCTTCGGGGCGTTGTCTCGTCCTTCAGTGGTGTGGCCGCCAACATGGGTGGCCTACCGCTTGCTTTCGCGTTCTTGAGTTTGCTCGGGCGCCAAGGAATTCTGACCAAGATCCTGTCAGCAATGGGGTGGGATCTCTATGCAGGCGATTTCACCTTGGGCAGCGTCAATGGACTGATCATTGTCTATTCGTACTTCAACATTCCGCTGATGGTGTTGGTGACGTTGCCCGCAATCGATGGATTGCGTCCATCGTGGCGAGAGGCCTGTGCCAACTTGGGTGGAAGCACGTGGACGTACTGGACGAGGATCGGCATACCTGTCTTGCTTCCATCGATCCTCGGAGGCTTTCTACTGTTGTTCGCGAACTCGTTCAGCGCCTATGCAACGGCGGCAATCCTCACCGACAACTCCAAGATCGTTCCATTGCGAATCGGCTTCTTCCTCGGCGGTGACGTGCGTATCGGCGAAAGCGCAGTCGGCTATTCGCTCGCAGCTTGGATGATCCTGATCATGGGCTTCGCGATGAGTCTCTACTGGTACGCACGTCGACGATCCGAAAAGTGGCAGTCATGACATCGATGACCATTCAGTCGGCGAAGGCTCGTTTGCTGTGGTTTGTCGGAATCTTCGGCCGACGGTTCGTGCCGACCGCGGTCCTCATCGCGTCGTTCGTGTTCTTTCTTGCACCGCTCGTGACGTTGGCACGATTTGCGCTGCAGAACGTTCCGACGATCTTGCTCGGCTGGTCGACCCTGTTCGACAAGTGGTCATTGTCCGGCCTGACGAAAGCCTTCAGTGACCCCAACTTCTGGCCCTCGCTGTCGTTGACTTTACGTCTCGCTATCGGCACGGTTGCTGTGACGTTGCTCTTGGTGGTTCCCACTGCGATCTGGGTGCACCTTCGAATCCCCCGATTGCGCACAGTGATCGAATTCCTGACTGTTCTCCCGTACATGATCCCGGCAATTGCGATGGTCGCAGGCATCGTCGTGGTCAAACCCCATGCACGGTGGTTCCTCAACTCGGATCTCTCTTTGATTCCGTTCTACGCAATCCTTGCTTTGCCATTCACGTATCGATCGATCGATGCGGGTCTGCGTTCGATTCCGCTACGAGTGCTCGTGGATGCGTCGCGAAGTCTGGGTGGAGGGCTGCTGTCGACAATCGCTCGGGTTCTGATACCGAACCTTCGGTCTGCGTTGATCTCGGCGTCGTTCCTGACCGCGGCTGTGGTAATCGGTGAGTTCACCATTGCCAACACTCTCTTGAAGGAGACGTTGCCGAGGTTCCAGGCGACGTATGTGGGACGGCAACCCCAGGGAGGGTACGGACTCAATTTGCTTGCGATTCTTGTGACGGTCGTTCTCTTCGTCGTCCTGAACCGACTGACTCGGAAGCGCTCTAGTCCGAGAAAACCGTTTGCCACTCAGACGGCATCACCAACGACGACTCCTCCCACGACCGACTTGATCGGAGAAGGCTTATGACGACACTGACTTTTGACAACGTTCACAAATCCTTCGGTGTGACGGTTGCGCTCGAGGAGTTCTCGCTCGATGTGCGCGAAGGTGAACTGATCTCCCTCTTGGGACCATCGGGTTGTGGAAAGACGACGGCGCTGCGGGTCGCAGCCGGCTTCGAGACCGGAGACCGTGGTGAAGTGCATCTCGCGAGTCACAACATCAGCCGAGTGCCGGCGCACAAGCGCAACATGGGAATGGTCTTTCAGAGTTACAGCCTGTTCCCAAATCTCAGCGTTGCTCAAAATGTGGAATTCGGACTTCGCACGCGCAAGATCGCAGCTCCTGAACGACGAAGGAGAACCACAGAAGTTCTGCAACTCGTTCAACTGGAGTCGTACGCCAATCGGTATCCGCATCAATTGTCCGGTGGGCAACAACAGCGCGTCGCTCTCGCACGCGCGCTCGCTGTTCGCCCAGATGTGCTCCTCTTGGACGAGCCCCTGTCTGCGCTCGATGCCAAGGTGAGGCTGACCCTTCGTGATGAGATCCGTCGAATCCAGTCGGAACTCGGAATCACCACCTTGTTCGTGACTCACGATCAAGAGGAAGCTTTGGCGATCTCGGATCGAATTGCAGTCATGTCCGAAGGTCGCATCGACCAACTTGGGACCCCCCTCGAGGTGTACCGCGAACCTTCATCAGCGTTCGTCGCTCGATTCATCGGTTCGATGAATGAGATTCCAGCACTGTCCGATGGTCCAGGACGGATCGAGATCGGTGGAATGCCACTGAAACTGAGTCACGGTTTCTCGATCGGGTCATCCCTCATCGTGCTCGTGAGACCTGAGGATGCTCGTATCAACCCCGCGGGACTACCGGGAACAGTTGTCAACGTGACATTTCAAGGCGCATCGATGCGGGCATCGATCCGTCTGGATCGACTGGACGTTCTGGTGGATGTTCATGGTCACGCAGGGGAGTTGGCCGATCTCGTAGCAGGGGACCGAACGGCTGTCAGCTTCGATTGGAGCAGGGCACTGTGTGAGCGCAAGTCGGACTGAACAGGGCAGATCGAACACGAGTGTGTATCTGTCAGAGTTGATGATCGGTTGAGCCGATTGTTCCAACAGAATGCACTCGGCGAGGGCGGGTCGTGCCATAGTCGATGGCATGGCGGACATCGAGACCCCTCCCACCGAAGATCCGCGTCCGGACAGTCTGAAAAGGGCTGACTCCTTGGTCGTTGTGTTCACTGGACCAGGCAAAGGAAAAACATCTGCTGCCATGGGAACGGTGCTGCGGGCAGCCGGTCACGGCAAGTCGGTGACCGTTCTTCAGTTCGTGAAGTCCGGTGAGTGGAAGACAGGAGAGCAGCTCGGGTGCGAGAAGCTCGGTGTCCCGTTCGAACCACTCGGCTCGGGTTTCACCTGGGATTCGGAGAACATCGAACACGATGTCGGTCTCGCTCGACAGGCGTGGGAGCGGGCAGAGAGGGTCATCGGCTCCGGTGAATTCGATGTCGTGGTTCTCGATGAACTCACGTACTTGTGCACGTGGAAGTGGATCGACACTGATCGCGTGGTCGATGCCATCACCAATAGACCCAAACACGTGAATGTGATCATCACCGGCCGAGACGCACCAGATGCCCTGATTGCCTGTGCTGACACGGCATCGAGGATCGAGAGTGTTCACCACGCCTACGATCGGGGTGTGGGCGCTCTGCGAGGAATCGATTACTGATGGCCCGTTCACGTGACGTGAAAGACCAACTTCCTGCTCGACGAGTTCTGATTCTGGGTGGCGCGCGCAGCGGTAAGAGCTCGTTCGCTGAAGCCTTGGCCGCGAGATCCGAGACTGCAGTCACGATGCCAAGACCAACTTCGTTGGAGACGATGTAGGTCGATCCGCGACGTTGAGACATCGTGG
>JBJTGN010000059.1:0-8836 GCA_046093905.1 Actinomycetota bacterium | reverse complement strand
TCGCGCAACTTCAACTCGGCAAATGTCGAGTTCTCCTCGTCTGGTTCACCGTGGAAGACACGCTGGTACGCCCACAAGAGGTACAAGGCAGCGAGGATCACACCCGTCGCAGCGACGACAGTCCACCAACGAGCTGTTGGGAAGGCGCCGATGAGCACGAGGAACTCACCGACGAAGCCGTTCAAACCTGGCACGCCGATGCTCGACAACATCACGACCATGAACACGCCGGCGAAGATGGGCGCAATCTTCTGAAGGCCCTTGAGCTCGGCGATCTGGCGTGTGTGCCGTCGTTCGTAGATCATGCCGACGAGGAGGAACAGCGCACCGGTTGAGACACCGTGGTTCACCATCTGCATCACACCGCCGCTCACGGCCTGTGACGAGAAGGCAAAGGTTCCCAACACAATGAAGCCGAGGTGGGCAACTGACGAATACGCCACGAGCCTCTTGAGGTCGGTTTGCATGGTCGCAGCGACCGCCCCCCAGATGATGCCGATGACCGCGAGAGTGAGGAAGATCTCCCGGCTCCACAAGGCAGCCTCGGGGAACAAGTACACACCGAATCGCAACAGACCATAGGTGCCGAGTTTCAACAGGACTCCCGCCAGGATGACCGAACCGCCGGTCGGAGCTTGCGTGTGAGCATCGGGGAGCCACGTGTGCAGCGGGAACAACGGAACTTTCACTGCGAATGCAATCGCGAACGCGAAGAACAACCACCGTGCGGTACTCGTCGCAAAACTTGCACCTTCGGCGATCTGCACCAGGTCGAAGGTGACGAAACCGAGATCACGTTCGGCAAGGATCGCCGTCGTCACGATTCCAACGAGCATGAAAGCCGAGCCGACCATCGTGTAGAGGAAGAACTTGGTCGCCGCGTAGATGCGCTGGTCGTATCCCCATCCTCCGATGAGGAAGTACATCGGCACGAGAACGATCTCGAAGAACAAGAAGAACAAGAAGAGATCGAGGCTGAGGAACGAACCCATGACTCCCGCCTCGAGCAGGAGCAGCCACGACAGATACCGCTTCTCGTGGTGATGGGGGTCGACGCCGACGATGACGAGCGGGAACAACACTCCAGTGAGCACGACGAGGAACAGGGAGATTCCGTCGATACCCACGTTCCAACCGATACCCCACGCACCGATCCATTCGTGCCGTGAGGCGAACTGGAAGCCCTCTTCACCCTTTTCGAATGCGGCGAGCAACCAGAGTCCGAGAGCTCCGGTGAACACCGACGACAACACTGCGATCAACTTCGTGATCTCAGGTCGACGGTTCGACGACAGAACTGTGAACAGCGCACCGAGAGCGGGTGCGGCGATCAAGGCCGTCAGGATCGGAAACGGCAGTGAGCCCTCTGTCGCAGCAGCGATCATCGACATCACAGCACCACTCCTCGTAGGAAGAACCAGATCAAGAGTGCGAGCACTCCCACACCGACGCCAGCTGCGTACGTGCGGACCGCTCCACTCTGAGTGCGACGAAGAGTTCCAGCAGTTCTCTGCACGAGAGTTGCAACTCCGTTCACCGCACCATCGACGACTCGATTGTCGACGGTTGCGACAGCATCGAAGGCATCACGGCCTCGACCGCCCATGAAGTTGGTGACTGCCTTGTCGTAGTACCAACCCTCGGCGAGGATTTCGGGTTCGATCGGTCGGATGCGGTTCTTTGCGTACACCAGAACGGAGACGGCGATACCGGCCAGAGCCACGACTGCAGCAATGAGGAGCAGGAGATACTTGTTCTCGTAAGCCCATGAAGTGTGAATATCGGCTTCACCGAACTCGACCACCGGGTGCAGCCACTTCTCCAGGAAGTGAAGATCCTTGGTGAACGGCAACTGGATCAAGCCTCCGACGATCGACAATCCGGCGAGAACGACGAGCGGGAAGAGCATGGTGGCCGGACTCTCGTGCGGTTCGTGATCTCCATGTGCTCCGTTGTCTTCACTGCGATCCTTCCAGCGAGCCTCACCGAAGAACACCATGATGACTTGGCGAGTCATGTAGTAGGCGGTCAACAGTGCGGTCAGCATCCCGACTGCATAGAGGATCGGGCTCTTGGCGAAGGCGAACAGGAGAATTTCGTCCTTGCTCCAGAAGCCGGCGAATGGAGGAACTCCCGCAATGGCCAGCCAGCCGATGATGAACGTGATCGCCGTGACGGGCATCAAGAAGCGCAGGGCGCCCATCTTTCGCATGTCCTGTTCGTGGTGCATGCCGTGGATGACGGAACCGGATCCGAGGAACAACAGCGCCTTGAAGAAGGCGTGGGTGATCATGTGGAAGATCGCCGCAACATACGCTCCCGAGCCCACCGCCAGGAACATGAATCCGAGTTGGCTGACCGTCGAATACGCAAGAACCTTCTTGATGTCGGTCTGTGCAACTGCGATCGTCGCAGCGAACAGAGCGGTTGCCACTCCCACGATGGCAATCAGTGTCGGTGCCCAATCGAAGGCGACCTCGAGCACCGGATTGACTCGCGTCATCAAGAACACGCCAGCTGTCACCATCGTCGCGGCATGGATGAGCGCCGACACGGGTGTCGGACCTTCCATTGCATCGGGAAGCCAGATGTACAGAGGCAATTGGGCACTCTTGCCGCACGCACCGATGAACAGCATCAGAGCAATTGCCGTCGCCGTCACTGCCGACAGAGCCCCATCCTTGGCAGCGTGGTTGAGCCCCTCATAGCTGAGAGTTCCCACTGCGCCGAACGCGAGGAACATCCCCATCATCACGCCCCAGTCGCCGACTCGGTTGGTGACGAATGCCTTCTTGCCTGCAGTGGCAGCACTCTCTCGGGTGTGCCAGAACGAAATCAGGAAGTACGAGCACGTTCCGACACCCTCCCAGCCGAGGAAGGTCACGAGCAGGTTCTCGCCGAGAACCAGCATCAGCATCGAGAACACGAAGAGGTTCAAGTACAAGAAGAACTTGGAGAACTTCGGGTCACCATGCATGTACCCGATCGCATAGAGATGGATCAACGAGCCGATTCCCGTCACGAAGAGAGCCATCGTGATACTCAGGGGATCGGCCAGGAAAGCCAAGTCGATGGACAAAGAGCCGACCGGAATCCATGAAAACAGCGTCTCAACATGGTGACGTTCGCTGTCGTCACGAGAGAGAAGGTCGAAGAAGACTCCGGCCGTGACGATGAACGAAGCTGCCGTCATGGCGGTCGCCACGAAGCCTGCCTTCGGTTCACCGAGAAGTCGTCCGAAGACGAGGATGATGAAGAATCCTGCAAGCGGCAAAGCAGGGATCAACCACACGAGATCGAGCATCTTCCCCTCCTCAGCCCTTGAGCACCGAGATGTCGTCGGCTGTTGCTCCGGGTCGGCGTCTCATGATCGCGACGATGATGCCGAGACCGACGACGACTTCCGCAGCTGCAACAACCATCACGAAGAACACCGTCGTCTGTCCGCCGATGTCGCCAAGCTTCTTTGCCAGAGCCACGAAACTCAGGTTGACGGCGTTGAGCATGAGTTCGATGGACATGAACATGACCAGCGGATTGCGGCGGACGAGCACCCCAACAGTGCCGATACCGAAAAGAACCGCTGCGAGAACGAGGTACCACGTAGTGGTCGGTGTCAGAGAAGCGATCATGGCTGTCATCACGCTCCCTTCGCCGTCGAGTTTGTCGATGAGTCGTCCGACGAACGCAGTCGCCGAGTCAGGACGACGGTTCCGACAACAGCGACAACCAGCAGAACGGACGTGATTTCGAACGCGACTACATAGTCACCGAAAATGCTCCGCGCCAACTGGCGAATGTTCGAGTCGTGATCGCCTGACTCTTCGGCGATCAGGAGTCCGCCACCGCGCAGGGCGACCGCATTGCGCGCAGCGACCACGGAAGCCGCGACGAGACCGACGACCCCGACACCGACAATGGCGGCAAGCGGACGTTGAATGCGAAAGGGTTCAGCCGTGATGTCTTCTGTTCGGTCGACGCCGAGAAGCATGATCACGAACAGGAAGAGAACGACGATCGCACCTGCATAGACGATCACCTGAACCACTGCGAGGAAGTGGGCTTCCTGAGCCACGAACAGCACTGTCACTCCGAACAGCGTCAAGATCAGGCTGAGAGCAGCATGCACTGGATGACTGCGCACGATGACACCCACGGCACCGACGAGGATCATCGCCGAAGCCAACACGAAGACGACGAACTCCATCACGATACGGAACCATCCCGGACGTCCTGCGCCGGTTCCGGCTTGCGAACCCCGTATCCGAGTTCCCCACTCCATCCGGCGACGCCTTCAAAGGTTGCGTCTCCCGCTGGTGCGGTCGCCCGAACCCAGCCGGAGGTCATCTCGTCCTCACCCTCTCGCCAGTCCTCCCACGGGAGTTTCTGGGGCCGACCATCGTCGCCGACCACGAGTTCGGCCTTGGTGTAAATCGCGTCTTGGCGGTTGGTGAAGGAGAATTCGAACAATTTCGACTCGGTGATGGCTTCGGTCGGGCACGCCTCGACACACAGATCGCAGTGGATGCAACGAAGGTAGTTGATCTCGTAGACGAAACCGAAACGTTCGCCTGGCGAGGTCGGCGAGTCCGGGTCGTTGTCTGCTCCTCGCACATGAATGCACTTTGCGGGGCACACAGCTGCACACAACTCGCAGCCGATGCACTTCTCCATGCCGTCCTCGTAGCGGTTGAGGACGTGCCGACCATGAAGACGTTCGGGCTTGTCCTGCTTCTCATCGCGATCGGGTCGACCGCGCTTCAGTTCACGACCGCCCGAATACTCTTTCGTGACTTTGTTGCGTCGCCCCACCTGACGCAAGGTGACGCGGAATCCTCCGAGGTAACCCATCAGAACATCGCTCCTTCACGTTCGCGGTTCGCACGGCTGACGCCGATCGCCGATGTAACGAGAACAACGCATCCGAGGAGGAGGACACCAGCAACCACGCCGACGACGAATCCGTTCCATCCTTCGTCACGACCCAGTTGGAACACAGCCATGAGCATGAACCATCCGAGTGATGCCGGAATCAGAATCTTCCAACCGAGATCCATGAGCTGGTCGTAACGGAAGCGGGGAAGAGTCGCGCGGAACCAGACGTAGACGTAGAGGAATACCAATGTCTTGGCAATGAACCACAGAGTTCCCTCGATCGCACCGGGGACGAAGGGAATGTCGAACAGGCCCTGGGGACCTCCGAAGAACAGAGTCACGATGATGCCGCTCATCGTCGCCGTGTTCATGAATTCCGCGAGGAAGAACAGCGCGAAGCGGATGCTCGAGTACTCGGTGTTGAATCCGCCCACGAGTTCCTGTTCTGCTTCGACGAGATCGAATGGAGGTCGGTTCAACTCCGCTGTTGCGGCGATCAGGAAGATGAAGAACGGCACCACTCCTGTCGACACCACATGCCAGTCGAGGAACGTGTTCTGACCCGAGACGATGCCACTCGTGGACAGAGTTCCTGCCATCAACAACACGGTGCCGACACTCAAACCGAGTGCGGCTTCGTACGAAACCATCTGAGCTGATGCGCGCACCGAACCGAGGAGCGGATATTTCGAACCGCTCGCCCAGCCGGCGAGCATGATCCCGTACACAGCAATCGACGACAGTGCAAGAACGAGCAGGATTCCGATCGGCGGATCGGCCAACTGGACTCGGGTCACCTCTCCGAACCACGTGACTGTTCCATCCTTGCCATTCGAGAAGTCACCACCGAGCGGGATGACGGCCCACACAGCAAAGGCAGGAACGAGTGCCAAAAACGGTGCCAGTTTGAACACGAATCGATCGGCGCGCTCGGGGACGATGTCCTCTTTGAAGAACAACTTGATGCCATCGGCCAGTGTCTGCAACAGACCCCAAGGACCGGCCTTGTTCGGTCCGATGCGGTTCTGCATTCCAGCGATCGCCTTGCGCTCGAACCAGACCATGAGCATCGTGACCACGAGGCCGACCGCGAAGATCACGACGACTTTCAACAAGATGATGAGGAGCGGAGTCCAGAGGAGATCTCCACTCGCAAGCGGATCGAGAGCTACGAGACGCGGACCCATCACAAGCTCTCCACGAAGACGTCGTTGACCGGTTGAGTCGAGTCGATGAGCTCACCGATGTTCGGTCCGGGCTGATTCCATGCGGCCCATACAGTTCCTCGCATGACTGCATCATCGGGAACGATCGGCATGATGATCGACGTGCGATCACCGATCACCTTCACATCGGCACCTGCTGGCGCTCCGAGACGATCGAGATCGAGGGGATGCATGTGCAGTGCAGCCCCTGGAGCAAGTCCGGTCAGCGAGGGCGACTGGGCGGTCCCGTGACCTGCGTCGTAGAGCTTTCGCCCAACGACGAGTCGATAGGCGAAGCCTGCCTTTTCGAGAACCTTCGGCGGAGTGACAGCGTCGATATCGGATGGCGTCCGATCCAGCAAGACTCCATCTGGATCTTCGGCGAGAGCTCCGCGAGTCACACCAGCGAACGCTGCGACGTTACGGACCAGATGATCGTGAACCTCGCTCACCGATCCGACAGGAAGTTCGCGGCCGAGAACATCGGCGAGTTCGACAGCAATCATCCAGTCCGGACGAGCGGTCCCGCGAACATTGACCTTTCGGGCAAGTTGCGTGACCCGACCTTCGATGTTCGTCGTCGTTCCATCCTTCTCAGCGAAAGCTGCAGCGGGAAGAGCGACGTCGGCTCTGCGCGTCACATTTGTGAGTGTCGTGTCGACCGAGATGATCGATCCCACTCCCGCAAGCGCCCTGCGAACGAGAGCCGAATCCGGAACATCGCTCAGCGGGTCGGATCCGACGAGCACGAGACAGCGAATACGACCTTCGGATGCATCTTCGAGAATCTTTCGCGTCGTTCCCGTCGTGAGTCCCGACTGGATCGCGCCGCGAGCGTTTCCGCGCCGCAGAACAGGGAGAACCTTCGCGCGTGGCACGACATCGAAGACCTTCTGGATCGCAGCCATCGTGAAATCCGCGCTTTCAGCGAGATTGCTTCGTCCGGCGATCACGATGACGGGGCCGGCAGCCATCTGCGCGCGTACGGCATCGTCGGCGAGGGTGTTCGCAACCGATTCGTGAAGATGTCCGGGCTCGACATCGATCGACTTCCACGCGTACTGCGTCAGGCCAGTCTTGCGAGTGGTGAATTCGACGAGCTTGGCTCGTCGATTCACTGCTGCATCACGAATGCGCAGATACAGAACGGGTATCTCCTCTTTGAGGTCGGGTCCGATCAGGAGCACGGTCGGTGCCGATGCAGCCTCATCGATGGTCGCCTGTGGGTACGCAAAGACCGATGCAGGAAGTCCGTCATCGAGCTGTGAGTCGACCTGGTCGACACCGATCGAGCGCGCAAGGAGACTCCATGCGTACGCATCTTCGTTCGTACCACGTGATCCGCCGATGATGGCGATACTCGAAGGACCGGCTTCATTGAGTGCAGAGGCAATGAGGTCGGCGGCTTCCCCGATTGCTGAGTTCCACGAAGTCGCAACGAGGTCGCCGTCTCGTTTGATCATCGGCTGTTCGAGACGCTGGTCGGTCTTGATCGACTCGAATGCGAAGCGACCCTTGTCGCAGAGCCAACCGTGGTTCACCGGATCGCTGTCGACGCCCTGGTATCGCAGGATCTCGTCGCGACTCGATTCCAGCGTGATACGACACCCGAAGGAGCATGTCGTGCACGTGCTCTCTGTCTTGTCGAGATCCCATGGTCGGGCCTTGAACCGATACGGCTTGGCAGTCAATGCTCCAACCGGGCAGATCTGCACGGTGTTGCCGGAGAAGTACGAACTGAAGGGCTCATCAGGGAACGTCTGGACCTGAGTGTTGTTGCCACGAGAGATGAAATGGATGAGAGCGTCACCAGCAACCTCATCGGCGAATCGCGTACAGCGATCGCACAAGATGCACCGCTCGCGATCGAGAAGAACGAGGTCGCTGATCGGAATCGGCTTCTCGTAATGGCGCTTCTCTTCGATGAACCGACTCTCTCCAGGTCCATGGCTGAACGCTTGGTCCTGAAGAGGGCATTCACCGCCCTTGTCGCACACCGGACAATCGAGCGGGTGGTTGGCCAGGAGAAGTTCGATCATTCCCTCTTGAGCTCTCTTGACCTGAGGCGTCTCGGTGCGCACGATCTGTCCCTCGGCGACCGGAGTCATACAACTCACGACCATCATCGGACCTCGCGGACCTTCGACTTCGACCATGCACTGTCGGCACATGCCGACCGAGCTCATCCTTGGGTGGTAGCAAAAACGCGGGATGTAATCACCGCTGCGATCGGCTGCAGCAATGATGTATTCGCCCTTGCGCGCGCTGACCGTGCGGCCGTTGATGGTGATCGACACGGCGTTCGGGTCGACGATTGGTTCGACCTCCGACTGCTCGGTCTCCGGAGTCTCGTCGTGTGCGGATTCTGTCGTCGTCATGATGAGGCTCCGACCGGGATCGATTTGCGGACGATCTTGGCCTCGAACTCCTCACGAAAGAGGACGAGTGCCGAATTCACGGGAGCGTAGGCGGACGGTCCGACGAAACAGATGGTGTTCATCTTGTACGGGAAGGGAACCGCATTCAGACCGAGTCGCTCACTCGATGCATGAGGGAAATCTCCTGGACAGATCGACGTGCCGACTTCGATCAATTGATCGAGGTCCGCAGTTGTGCCTTTGCCGTCGACGATGCGGCTGAGAATCCGCTCGAGCCACGTGCCACCTTCACGACACGGTGTGCACTTTCCGCACGACTCATGCGCATAGAACCGCGTCAGCGTGAGAGCAGCTGCTGGGATGTCAGTCGTTTCGTCC
>JBJTGN010000058.1:0-2207 GCA_046093905.1 Actinomycetota bacterium | reverse complement strand
CTGCAGACGTGACTGCGAACATGGGTGCACCATGAAGTACCCCGAAGGCAGTGATCTCCGCTACGACCAGGTTCGCATCGAACTCGGAGCCGCCGTACGCCGACTCGGTCACGCAGTGATCGGACACGAAGTCGACATTCGAACGATGGAAGAGACGAAGACTCTCCTGGACCAGATCAGCGAATCATTCGAACTCGAACAGCCGAGGATTCGTGAGTTCTCTCAATTCTCGGGTGGTTACGAGGGAGAGGTCCCCGACCATGCACGTCTGACGAGTCACGTCTCTCGACCGGGCTCGGGATGGGGAAGCCCCCATGGACTCGAAATGGTCGTGCACCGCCGTGGCGACAAGATCGAAGCCGTCTTCACACTCGGAGCTTCACATGAGGGCGCCCCTCAACGCAGCCACGGCGGAATCGTCGCTCTTGCATTCGATGATGCGATGGGATTCGTTCTGAACGTCCTGAAGATCATGGCATTCACCGGTGAACTGAAGATGCGCTACCACGCTCCAACACCGCTCAAACGTGAACTCGTTCTCGAGGCTTGGCTCGATCGACGGGAAGGTCGCAAACTCTTCATCGATGCGCAACTTCGTGAGAACGTTCCGGATTCACCAGTTCTGGCATCCGCTCAAGCCATCTTCATCGCGATCGAGAGCTACTGAATCATGCCGGTGATCTCCATTGCACAAGCGCTCGCCGACAACGCGACTCGCGATCCAGACCGAGCTGCCGTGACATGTGGAGACGAATCGATCAGTCGCGACGAGCTCGAACGTCGATCGAACCGACTCGCTCGGGCATATGCCGAACTCGGTGTCACTGAGGGCAGGTATGTAACCGTTGCCCTCGCCAACTCCGTCGAGTTCTTCGTGGCATGCGCTGCAATCTGGAAATTGGGTGCAACACCGCAACCTGTCAGTTATCGACTGCCGGATCGAGAACGCCAAGCAATCGTCGAATTGGCTGATGCAGCCCTGGTCGTGGGAGTCGATCACGATGCTCATCCCACTCGACGTTGTGTTCCAAAAGGGTTCGTTCCGGATCAGGCTCTCGACGATTCGCGACTGCCCGACGTCGTATCGCCCGCATGGAAGGCTCCGACATCCGGTGGTTCGACTGGTCGACCCAAACTCATCGTCGCTGGTGACCCAGGAACAGTGAACGTCGGCATCCCCGGAATGGGACAGCGAGTCGACGGTGTCGTGTGCATCCCAGGACCCCTCTACCACAACGCTCCGTTCTCTTTCGCCAGCACCGGCCTGTTCCAAGGAAACCATGTCGTGCTGCTCCCACAATTCGATGCAGAGGCGACATTGGAGGCGATCGACCGACACCGCGCCGATTGGATCCTGTTCGTGCCAACGATGATGTCGCGCATTTCGCGACTGCCGGAATCAATCAAGGCGAAGTACGACCTTTCGAGTCTTGCAGTCGTCTGGCACATGGCAGCTCCTTGTCCACCCTGGCTCAAGGAAGAGTGGTGCAATTGGCTCGGACCCGAAAAGATCTTCGAGCTCTACGCCGGAACCGAGGCGCAGGCAGTGACGATCATTCGCGGCGACGAGTGGCTCGAACATCGCGGCTCGGTTGGACGGTGTGTGACCGGAGAGATGAAGGTTCTCGATCCCGACACTTTCGAGGAACTACCGACAGGATCAATCGGCGAAATCTTCATGCGCAACAATCGCACGACGTATCGCTACTTGGGTGCTGATGCCCGTCGGTCCCCCGATGGATGGGAAAGCCTCGGAGACCTCGGCCGAATCGATGCCGAAGGCTTCGTCTACCTGACCGATCGACGGGGAGACATGATCCTGTCGGGTGGCGCCAACATCTATCCGGCTGAAGTCGAGATCGCCCTGTCCGAACATCCGAACGTGGTGTCATCGGCAGTCATCGGCCTTCCCGACGAGGACCTCGGAAGCCGTATTCACGCAATTGTGCAAACTTCTGCCGCGGTGGCAGAGGACGAACTACGGCAGTTCTTGTCCGACCGCCTCGTTCGCTACAAGATCCCCCGATCTTTCGAATTCGTCGATCACGCAGTTCGTGACGATGCGGGAAAAGTCAGGAGATCCGCACTTCGCGACGAGCGAACCTGACGAAACTTCCGAATTTCGGCAAGACTGAAGCCATGTTTGTTTCCGGGTCGTTTTCTGGTTCACCTCGTCGTCGCCTTCTGTCCATCGGAGTGATCGGTCT
>JBJTGN010000057.1:0-5281 GCA_046093905.1 Actinomycetota bacterium | reverse complement strand
CGCCGAACGAATGCAGCAGCACCTCGGAGAGGAGCTCGGAGCGGACCTTGCCTTCGTCTACAAGCGCCGGCCGAAAGGCAGCACCAACACCGTGCAGGCCCTCGACGTAATCGGTGATGTCGACGGCCGTCTGTGCATCCTGACCGACGACATGATCGACACCGGCGGAACGATCGTGTCAGCCGCTCACCTGCTTCTCGACAAAGGAGCAACCGAGGTCTGGGCAATGGCCACTCACGGGGTCCTGTCTGGTCCCGCAGTGGAGCGGCTCGCCAACTCTCGGATTTCGAGGGTCGTACTGACCAATACCTTGCCGCTCAGCCCCGAGGCGAACATCGACAAGATTCATGTTCTGTCCGTCGGCAAGATCATCGCTGATGCCTTGTCCGCAGTCTTCGACGACACCAGTGTGAGCGAGATTTTCGGCGGGGAAAACCAGGCCTGAACGTGCCAAACCGGCTACCCACTGTGTGGAGAGCCCTTGTCGAGTCGACGCCAGCTCGGGCACGGCCTGCGGCAGGCGTAGTAGTGATGGCGCCGCTCCACCCGTAGTATTGGCTCCTGTTTGCGCCCCCGGAACGTCGTTCCGGTCTGAAAGGTTCCGCCATGTCCACAACTCTCGTTGCATCATCCGGTCGCGAAAGTGGCAGCGCTGTCGCGCGCCGTCTGCGCCGTGACGAAAAGATCCCAGCAGTCATCTACGGACAAGGCATGTCGCCGCTCACCGTCACAATCGGCCGCCGCGACCTCCGCGTTGCGCTGTCGGGAGCCGCTGGAACCAACACCATCCTCGAGATTGCCGTCGACGGCAACACCTACCCCGCCGTGATCAAGGAACTTCAGCGTCACCCCGTCAAGCGAACGGTTGCCCACGTCGATTTCCTGCGCATCAACATGAGCGAAGAGTTGACGATCGCTGTGCCTGTTCGCCTCGTCGGCGAAGCGAAGGCTGTTCTGTCCGAAGGCGGTCTCGTCGATGCGTCGGAAGACACGATCGACATCGTGACGACACCGGCGAACATGCCGAGCGAAATCGCCATCGACATCTCGGGCATGCAGCCCGGCGAAGTCATCCGTCTCGGACAGATCGCGCTTCCTGCCGGCACTCGTGCTCTCGGCGACCCGGAACTTGCCATCGTGACGGCGCTCGCAGGATCGCGCGCCGAAGCTGCGCCGGCACCTGCCGCTGGTGAGGCTGCGCCTGCACCCGCTGCGGGTGAGGGCGAGAACAAGTCCTGAGATAGCCCATGGGCCTGTTCGGCCGGGCGAATTCGAATTCAGGGTCGGCATCGACGTTCGATGCGCTCGTTGTCGGCCTCGGCAATCCCGGTCAGAAGTACGCCCGCTCGCGGCACAATGTCGGCGAGGACGTAGTGATCGAACTTGCTCGCCGACACGGACTTCCCCTCAAACCTGGGCGCGATTCGGCTCTCGTGTCCGAAGTGCGATTCGGCGACCACCGCGTTGTCCTCGCGTTCCCCACAACGTTCATGAACGAGAGTGGTCAAGCTGTCAGCAAGTTGATCCGCCGCTACGGATTCAAGTCGATCGACGGTTTGATCATCGTTCAGGACGAACTCGACCTGCCCCCCGGAACTGTGCGGGTGAAGAAGGGTGGAGGCCTCGGCGGCCACAACGGCCTGAGAAGCGTGTCTGCACACATGGGTACCGATGACTACATCCGTGTACGAATCGGCGTTGGCAAACCCCAGAGCAAGGAACGCGGAGCTCAGCACGTGCTGTCGAAAGTGCCGCCGGCCGAACGTCAACTTCTCGACGTCGCCGTCAATGTTGCTGCAGACGCAGTGGAGAAGATCGTGATGTCCGGAGTCGATGCCGCCATGAATGCGTTCAATTCGCTGTGAGTCTCGATGTAGGTCTCTCGAACCGGAATTGCGATTCATGAACTCCCCCGCCTCGACAGCATCAACTTCTGCAGCATCGGTGACTGTCGGAACCCCGGTCACACACGGAGTGCTGTCCTCGCTTCGTGCGCTCCTGCGCGAGGATCGAGTGCTGACCGGAATTCTCGGGTCAGTCGATGCGACGATTGCCATCCCCGAGCCGGGACGAAGCATTGCACTTGCTGCGCTCAGCGAGTTGTCGGGTCGCAAACCGCTGATCGTCGCATGTCCGACCGGAACAATGGCGACACAGATTGCCGACGACATCTCTGCGTTCTTCCCCCCGGGTGAAGTCCTCGTGTTTCCCGCTTGGGAAACCCTTCCATTCGAGCGCGTGAGTCCGAGCGTCGAAACAATGGGCCGCAGACTCGAAGTGTTGTGGCGCTTGTCGGACGAGAACCGTCATCCAAGTGTGATCGTCGCAAGTATGCGGGCGTTGCTGCAGCAGCTCGGCCCCGACACCGTGAATGTCGAGCCGTTGATCATCCGTCGAGGAACGTCACTTGATCCGGACGAACTGCTGCACACCCTCGTGACCGGCGGATACCGCCGCGAGGACCTCGTCGAGCATCGTGGAGAAGTTGCGCGCCGCGGCGCGATCATCGACGTCTTTCCTTCGACCGCAGCTGGTCCTGTACGTATCGATCTGTGGGGTGACGAAGTCGACCGACTGACCACCTTCTCCGTCCACGATCAGCGCAGCGACGAGGACCTGGAGGAAGTCCACATCTTCCCGGCGCGCGAGCTCGTCTTGAACGAGGCCGTACGTGGGCGAGCCGAATCACTGATCGCGAGTGAGCCGTGGGGTCGCGAACACTGGGAGCGATTGAGCGAAGGCCTGCTGTTCGACGGAATGGAGAGCTGGCTTCCCTGGCTCACCGACAAACCGACTCTGCTCACCGACGTCCTGCCGTCGAGTTCGAAGATGGTGCTCATCGAACCGCGCCGCATGCTCGACAGATCGAAGGACCTGCTCGCCGAAGAAGCAGATCTCGCTCAAGCGCTCGCATCTTCGTGGACGCGCGATCCCGATCACGATTTTCCGCGCCTGTACTCACCTGCCGACGGCCTCCTCGGCGCAACGCGTGGCGCATGGAACCTGATTCCGGTCGCTGACGGTCCGAACACCCCCTTGATGGAGGCAAGCGGCTGGGCAGCGATGACCGGTGGTGGAGAAGGCCTCGCAGAGAGCATCAAGTCGATGCTCTCGAGTGGCTATCGCGTCGTGATCGCTGCTGATACCGAACCTTCAGCCGACCGACTCGCCCAGACATTCGGCAACGTCGGACTCGATCTCAGCGTGTATCGGGCGAATGCTGTTCCCGACTTGTCCTCTCCCGGCGGCTCGATCGTGGTGTCGAATCTGCAGCGAGGCTTTCGAATCCCGTCAGCGAAGGTCGCTGTCATCACCGAGGCCGACATCTCCGGTCGTCGTCGTGCACATCGCGCCCCGAAGACGAAGCGCCGCGATGGCATCACGGTGTTCGAGGATCTGAAGCCCGGCAACTACGTCGTCCATTACATCCACGGAGTCGCGAAGTACGAGGGAATGGTCAAGCGCACCGTTGGCGGCATCGAACGTGACTACCTGCTGCTCGCGTACAAGGGCGGCGACAAGCTGTACATCCCGTCGGATCAGATCGACACGGTGCGCCACTACGTCGGCGGAGAGACCCCAACTCTGCACCGCCTCGGTGGAGCCGACTTCGCAAAGTCCAAAGCCAAAGTCCGCAGCGCAGTACGCGAGATCGCCCAGGAGCTCGTCGTGCTCTACCAGAAGCGCGTTCACGCCGATGGACATGCATTCGGCAGCGACACCCCATGGCAACGCGAGATGGAAGATGCCTTCCCGTTCGTGGAAACTCCCGATCAGGAAAAGGCCATCGTCGAGATCAAGTCCGACATGGAACGCCCCTTCCCGATGGATCGCCTCATCTGCGGCGATGTCGGTTTCGGCAAGACCGAAGTTGCAGTTCGAGCAGCGTTCAAGGCAATCCAAGATGGCAAGCAGGTGGCAGTACTGGTGCCGACAACTTTGCTCGCGTCTCAACACGGCAACACCTTTGCGGACCGATTCTCGGGCTATCCGATTCGCGTCGAGGTGCTGTCGCGGTTTCTGACCACAGCCCAAGCGAACAAGGTGCTCGACGGGCTCGCCTCCGGGGATATCGACTGCGTCATCGGCACACATCGTCTTCTGTCGAACAACGTCAAGTTCAAGGATCTCGGTCTTCTGATCGTCGACGAGGAACAGAGATTCGGCGTGCAGCACAAAGAGGCCATGAAGCACCTCAAGACGAACGTCGATGTGCTCACCTTGTCGGCGACGCCGATTCCGCGCACACTCGAGATGAGCCTCGTCGGTATTCGCGACCTCAGCCTCCTCCAGACTCCCCCGGCTGATCGCCAGCCGATTCTGACATTCGTCGGGGAGTACGACGAGCGCGTCGCAGTCGAAGCCATCCGACGCGAACTTCTGCGCGAGGGCCAGGTCTTCTGGGTGCACAACCGGGTGCAGTCGATCGAAGAGTGTGCGATGAGACTGCGCGAACTCGTCCCCGAAGCCCGCATCGCCATCGCGCACGGTCAGATGGATGAAGGATCGCTCGAGCAAGTCGTTGTCGACTTCTGGGAGGGCGACTTCGACGTTCTCGTCTGTACGACGATCATCGAAAGCGGCATCGACATGCCAACTGTGAACACACTGGTGGTCGAGCGAGCCGACCTTCTCGGTCTCGGCCAGATGCACCAGTTGCGCGGCCGAGTGGGTCGCAGCGGCCAGCGTGCATATGCGTATCTGTTCCATCCTCGCGACAAGACACTCACCGAAGAGGCATATGAACGTCTGCGCACCATTGGTGAATCGACCGATCTTGGAAGCGGATTCAAGATTGCGATGCGCGACCGCGAAATTCGCGGTGCGGGCAACCTGCTCGGTGAATCCCAGAGCGGACACATTGCAGCTGTCGGATACGACCTGTATTGCCAGATGGTCACCGAAGCCGTTGGCGAGATGAAGGGCGATCCTGTTCGGGAGCCCACCGAGATTCGAATCGACGTCCCCGACCATGCATTCCTGCCGGCCGACTACGTGGCGAAGGAAGAGCTCCGCCTCGAGGCTTATCGCCGACTCGCCCTCGTCACGACCCGCGCCGAAGTCGACGATGTCGAGAACGAATGGCTCGATCGCTACGGACCGATTCCAGAACCTGCGCGCATGCTTCTCGCCGTCGCGCTCCTTCGAGCCGAATGTCATCGCCTCGGAATCACCGAGCTGACGATCTCGGCGAATCAGGCCCGCATCTCTCCCATCGAACTCAAGGTCAGCGAGGCCATGCGGCTCAAGAGACTGTCGCGAGACGCCCTCCACAAGGAGA
>JBJTGN010000056.1:0-32536 GCA_046093905.1 Actinomycetota bacterium | reverse complement strand
ACGAATGGGATGCCGGCCATCGTGCCCCTCCTCCCCGGTCAACACGTGTCGACGAATGTCGCCAACTCTCCGACACAACGTACCTGACCCACACGGTGCCCGTGACCGAGCACCGGAGACTCGAAGACCGCCTCTTCAATTCCCGACATGTCGACGTCGAGTGCTCGCAGTGCGACACGCATCACAGGGGGGCGAGCTCGATTCGAGCCGTCGCCGATCTTGAGGGCCAACGCTCGTCCGTCGGCAAGCGCACCGGCGAACACCCCCTCGGCACCGTCTTTCAGCACCAGACCGGGAATGCCCCTCATGAGGGCGGTGGTGACGTGCCCCGGACCTCCCACCATTTCCGGGTGAGTCGTCATCGCACGAGCGATCCGCTCACCTGACGATCCCGCCGCACCAGATGCGATCGCTCGGAATGCCCGTGCCAGATCGATCAACTGCAGCACATGTGTGGGAGCTCCGCATCCATCGATGCCGATGTGCGCAATGGTCGGCCGCGAAATCAGATGTGCGAGACCTTCGACAATGGCTCGTTGAAGCGGATGCGACATATCGAGGTACGTCTCGATCGGCCATCCGTTGTGACGACACGTCGCAAGCATGCCCGCATGTTTTCCTGAACAGTTCTGTTGGATCGACGATCGCTGTCCGCCAGTCATCAAGACTCGCTCAGCTTCGTCTGCTGCAAGTGGGAGGTCAGGAGTATTGGCGAGCGAGGATTCGTCGAGATCGGCGCTTGCAAGAATCCGCCGCACACCGTCGAGGTGCAGGGTTCGACCGTCATGACTCGCACACACGAGTGCCAGAAGATCATCGGGGAGATCGAGGCCCGCTTCGAGCATCGACCATGCCTGGAGCGGCTTCAGGCTCGAACGCGGGTAGATCTCGACATGTGGGTCGCCGAGCGCGAGCAGCACTTCGCCGTTGCGATCGAGAAGAACGAGAGCCCCGACATGAACCGATTCGTCGTGTCCACTTCGATCCGCAACTGCGAGTGGGACGAACGCCTGAGAGGTCATCGTCCGCGACCGCGTCGCAAGCGCAATCTCTTACCAGCCGACATCACCCTGCGCTGCTTCTCGGGACGCGCATGTTCGGCAATCAATTCGTTCTCGATCAGGTCGTGTCGCTCGCCGTATGCGCTGGCAAGGGCAACCGCCATCGCCGCTACCGGCAAACCGAGAATTGCACCGACTGGACCGAGGAGCGCGCCACCGGCGATGGCGGATCCGAACGAGATCGCCGGATGGATTTCCATCGTTCTCGCAGTGATGCGCGGCGAGATCAAGAAGTTCTCCAATTGCTGATACAGGATGATCACGAGAACGACGGCGAGTGCCTTCACTGGCGAGTCGATGAACGTCACGAGGATCGGCAGCACACCTGCGACGTAGGTGCCGATCACCGGGATGAACTGTGAGATCAACCCGACCCAAATGGCAAGGGCAACGGGCGCTGCAGTTCCGATCGATTGAAATGCAACCCAGTGGATGAACGCAGAGAAGCCGGCGAGGAGTGCGCGGCTGTAGAGATAGCCGCCGGTCTTGTCGATTGCGAGTTCCCATGTCTCGAGAACGACCTGCTGTCTCTTCGGTTCGAGTCGACTGCAGATCGAACGTCGCATACGCGGCCCATCCGAGACCAAGTAATAGGTGAACAGCATCACAGAAAACGCCTGCAGGAGAAGGCCGAGTGCGGTCACCGACAACTTCAGCGCTTCGCCCTGCTGACCGCGGATGAATTCCTGAACCGGACCATCGGGGTCCTGAATGCTGTCGTTGACTTCCTGGGGGTCGATGTTCGCCCCGAAGGTGTCGTTCAGGAAGTTCACGGTCCGTGTGACGTACCGATCCGAGTTCTGCAAGAGGTCTGCTGCCTGAGTCGCAACCAAAGTTCCGATTGCTGCGATGAAGAAAATGACACCGGCTATCAGACCCAACAAGATGACTCCAGTGGCTCTCCCTCTGCGCCAACCCCGTCCGATCAATCGTTTGACCCCAGGTTCGATCGCCAGCGACAGGAACAACGCCACGAGCAGGAGCAGGAACAGGGAGAACAACTTGTCGTAGGCGTACCGGATGAAGAACGTCCCGAGGAACCCGAGCCAGAAGACGATGACGGCCTTCCAGATCCATCGAGGCATCTTGTTCGAGTTCTGTTCCGGTGCCGGAGGCGTGTCGGACATGTGACGAGCGTATCCAGCCCGCGTGGGCACGATGTCGGCATCCGTGAGACGATGAACGGGTGAACATCTTCGATCCGGCAAGAGAATTGGTCGCTCGAGCCGTGCGCTCTCGCGTCGTCGGGCCCGATCCGGATCAACGAGCCCGAGAACTGTTCGAAGCGGATGGTGAACGTTGGTTCGCAGACGACCGACCGATCAGGATCGTTCACTCCGACACGAGCATGTTCGTGGGCGGTCGTCGCGCTCTCCTGTTGCAGTCGTTGCATCCACGTGCAATGGCGGGCGTTGCCCAACACTCCGACTATCGACACGATCCATGGGGGCGTCTACAGCGAACAGCTGACTTCCTCGCTGCGACAACATTCGGACCTGCACAGGAATCCCAACGAGCGATCGACATGGTGCGAAAGGTCCACGAACGGGTCACAGGGACGACCCGAGACGGTCTCCCCTACGAGGCCAATGATCCGCATCTTCTCAAGTGGGTGCATCTTGCGGAGGTCGATTCATTTCTTGCCGCTCACGATTGCTACGGAGACGTCCACCTGACCGATGATCAGCGAGACGGCTACATCGCAGACATGGCTCGCATTGCATCGGCGCTCGGTGTCATCGATCCACCGCGCACTGTTGCCGACATGCACGACCAGCTCCGCTCGTATCGCCCCGAACTGCGCAGCAGTCCCGAAGCACGTGATGCTGCCAAGTACCTGCTGTTCTCCGCGCCATTGCCAGTCGTTGCGCGTCCTGCGTACGGCCTTCTCTCTGCAGCCGCAATCTCATTGCTGCCCGTTTGGGCCCGAATCCCGCTCCGTCTTCCGTGGCTTCCTGTGAGCGAGAAGATGGTCGTTCAACCGGCCGGTCGTGTTCTCGTCACGACATTGCGCTGGGCAATGGCACCGAGCGCGCCATTCACCAACGTCTGACTCGTCAACGTCGACGTGCCTGGTCGATCAATGCATCGTAGAGAGACTGTTGATGTGGGTCAGTCGAAGCGGTGTCCTCCGGATGCCATTGAACGCCGATGATCCACTGACCTGCACCGCGATGCTCGAGTCCCTCGACGAGTCCGTCCGAGGAGGTTGCAACAACCTTCAGATCGGACGCCACCTGATCGAGACCTTGATGATGGAATGAAGCAACACGTACTTTGGTCGCGCCGAGCGCCTTCGACAGTCGTGTTCTCGGGAGCACCTCGACCTCGTGCAAGACGTAATCCTGACCCGCAGGAAATTTGTCCGGCGCGTGTTGGATCACTCCGGGAATGTCCCCGATGTGCTGGATCAGCGTGCCGCCAAGTGCGACGTTGACGATCTGAATCCCTCGACAGATGGCAAGGGTCGGCAACTTCATCTCGATGGCCGCACGAACGAGTGCGATCTCGAAGTGATCCTGTTCGTGATTCACGCCATACACATGTGGCTGGCGTTGCTGGCCGTACAGATGAGGATCGACGTCGGATCCTCCCATCAGAACGAGAGCGCCGAATCGCGACAAGAGATCAACTGCCTCGTCATGTCGCAGTTCGCGCGGGCTCAACGTCAACGGTTCCCCGCCTGCACGCAAGACAGCATCGAGATAGACGCGCCCTGCAAAAGAGATCTCACTGCGAGACACCCGACCAGCTGCCGCCAGGCGACCTGCCACGGCGACATGAGGTCGAGTCACCGACTCACGCTTGAGTCTCCCGTTTGGCATCGTGCGTCGAGACTTCCCGAACAGCTTTCGCGACGAATCAGTCAGCCACGCTGATGGTCACCGACTCGATGACCACATCGGTCTTCGGACGGTCACCAGGACCGGTGGGCACGTTCTGCATTGCTTCCACGACGTCGAGGCCCTTGACGACTTTTCCGAAGAGCGCATACGCCGGTGGGAGACGAACGCCATCGGGACCGCTGATCAAGAAGAACTGAGAACCATTGGTGTTCGGTCCGGCATTGGCCATAGCGAGCGAGCCGATTTCGTACTGACCGGCCTTCGGCAACTCGTCGTCGAAGCGATATCCCGGGCCACCGCGACCGGTCCCCGTGGGGTCGCCGCCTTGGCACACGAAACCCTTGATGATGCGATGGAAGATCACTCCGTCGTAATAGTGGTTCAGCGCAAGGAACACGAAACTGTTGACCGTGCGCGGAGCCTTGACCGCATCGAGGGCGATCACCAGCGTTCCCATCGATGTCTCCATCGTTGCCGTGTAGCGCTTGGAGACATCGATGCCCATTTCGGGCTCCTCCTTGAACGTCTGGCACTTGGGAGCTGATCCATCGAAGGGAGGGAAAGGAGTGGGCATGGTGAGTGAGGCTAGCGGTGAGTACTGTGAAGCCGTGTCCGATGAGCGCAGCGACGGAAGTGTCGACATCTCCATGGGTGAACCGATGGATGAACCTTCACAGGCATCCACAGCAGTCGACGTTCGTTCCGGTTCGACCGATCTCAGTGCGATCGAAAGCGATCTCGCTGCCGTCGAAGCGGCCCTCAGTCGACTCGATGCCGGCACCTACTGGACCGACGAAGTCACAGGTGAAACTCTCCCCGAAACTCTTCTCGAAGAGAATCCTCTTCTGCGTCGCCTCCCGCGCTGACAGGAGAGGTCGATCGGCCAGCGGATCTCGGCTCGCTGAGCCTCGACCCCGACGAGCATGATTGACGCGTGAGCGTAACTGTGCAACAACGAACGATCCACGTCAACGGAGTCGACCTTCGCGTAACCGAGGCTGGAGATCCATCTGGGCCATGTGTGATCTTGAGCCATGGATTCCCGGAATCCGCCTACTCGTGGCGTCACCAGATTCCCGTTCTTGCCAACGCCGGCTATCACGTCATCGCTCCTGACCAACGCGGATACGGGTTCTCGAGTGCACCCCAGAACGTCGACGCGTACGGCATCGGTCACCTCACCGGAGACCTCGTTGCCCTGCTCGATGCTGCGAATCATGAAACTGCGACGTTCGTCGGCCACGACTGGGGCGCAATGGTCGTCTGGGACGCAGCACGACTCCATCCGAATCGGGTCGATGCCGTCGTCGGTGTCAGCGTTCCCTTCACTGCATGGCCAGCGCCACCGACCGACCTCATGAAAGCAATGTGGGGAGACCGCTTCTTCTACATCTTGTATTTCCAACCGGTTGGCCCCGCCGAACGCGAACTCGAAGCAGACGTGCGCCACACCATGCATCAGATCCTCTGGGGTGCATCGGGAGAGATGTACAAGGGCATGCCAACGGAATTTCCACCAATGGAGGGAACTGGATTCCTCGACATGTTCAAGGACGTCCCTGAGCACCTTCCGTCCTGGCTGACGGCTGCCGATCTCGACTATTACGTCGAGCAGTTCACGAACAGCGGCTTCTTCGGACCAGTGAGTTGGTATCGCAACCTCGATGCCAACTTCGCGCTGGTGAAGGACATTCCTACGACCGCTGTGTCGATGCCGTCGTTCTTCATCGGAGGTGAGAAGGACGGAGTCATTGCTGGCCGACCGGAATACGTCGACGCGATGAACGACCTGCTTCCGAACTACCGCGGCAAAGTGATGATCCCGGGTGCGGGTCATTGGACTCAACAAGAAGCGCCGAAGGAGTTCAACGAGGCACTCCTCGGTTTCCTCCGCACGCTGTAGTCACAAGAAACCTTTGTGCGCGAGTGCCGCGATATCCATCGACGCGGCAACTGCGATGTGCAGTGCAATACCCCAGACGATGCTGCGCGTCCGCAATGCGAGATATCCGAGCACGAACCCGCCGATGACCGATGCCAGTGCTTCAGCGGGTGGTTTGACGAAGTGAATCATCATGTACGGAACCGCCGCGATGAGGATCGACGCCGAGCCGACGTACTTCGACAGACCGAGGACGAGCACGCCGCGAAAGAAGGACTCGATCGCAACGAACTGAGCAGCGTAGAACGGCCACCAGATCAACAGATCGTTCCAAACCCCTTGCTGACCCGGCTCGATTTCGAGAATCGGATAATGCTCCAAGAAGTCGGCTGATCCGGAGACAGCGATCACGAACGGCAATGCGATGGCGAACAGAACGGCGTACGTCGAGGCATGACGCCACGAACCGGACCATCGCCAGCCCACATCACCCGGAACAAGGCCAATCACTCGCACCATCACCAGTGGAACGATTCCGTAGAAGAGGATCTGGGTTCCCGCCCACCAGTTCAACTCCGCAAGTCTCGTCCAATCACTGGGTACGAGATACTGAGCGAATCGCGCCGACCAAAGGCAGACGATTGCGATCAGACAGACGCTCACGAGGCGCCCGTCCGGTCGGTCCGAATCACGTCGAACCGACCGCAGGACGTTCACCGTTCGCGCAGTTTGGCGAGAAGTCGCAGAATCTCCAGGTAGAGCCAGACGACCGTGACCAACAAACCGAATGCAGCGAACCACTCGACCGACTCGGGCATCTTCTCCTTCGAACCCCGCTCGATGAAATCGAAGTCGAGTGCGAGATTGAACGCCGCCAGACCCGCCACGAAGAAGCTGAATCCGATTCCGAACAGGCTCGTCGACTGGATGAACGGCGGAGTGGCTCCGAACAGGTGCATCAACAGCGAGATGCCGTAAAACACGGCAATGCCGATCGTTGCACCAATGACGACACGGCGGAACTTGTCGGTCACTTTGATGATCCTCAGGCCGTACAGAGCCAGCATCGAGAGGAACACTGCGATCGTCGCGCCTGCCGCCTGCACCACGATGCCGTCGTAGTACGTCTCGTAGGCACGACTGATCGCACCGACGAAGAGTCCTTCCGCTACTGCGTAGACAGGAGCGAGGAATTTCGCGAGGTGAGGCTTGAAGGCGAGAAAGATCGCGAGTGCGAAGCCGACGAGGAGTCCGACGAATGCAAACGTCGGGAACGTGTAGACCTCACCCTCGGGCGCATCGACGCCGAGCCAGCCAACTGTTGCTCCCGCCAGGAGCAGAACGAACAGGACCGCAGCAGCACTCGCGGTGCCTCCGACAGTCATCGCACGCTGCGCACCGGTCCACGGGCTGATCGGTCCATCAGTGATCGGTGCATGTTGTGCGGGATCAGGGGCGGCCCACCCGTTGCGATCAGCCGCTGCAGCTTGCTCGAGACGCTTGTCATTGAGAAGTGGGTTGCTCATGGCCACACGATACCCGGTGGCCCAGAACTTGAGTCCGCGCGCAAACCAGATCGGCTCGCATATTTCAACATCGACTGCCAACAAAATTCCGTTTCGGGCGCATCGAAAGCTCGGTCGAAGTTGCGAGTTCTGGTTGGCGATCCCGCAGACGTCGGTATCGTTCCCCGCAACACGACGTAGATGGGGGAGATGCTCCCGTCATCGATGTTGTACGAGTCGGAGGCATCGATCTGAGCATCCGACTCGGAGCAAGTGGGCAACGATCGAAGAAGTGAGGTTCGCCAGTGGCCAAGGATCGCGTCGACCGTGATGAAGAAGACCTGGTCCGTCTGTATCTGTCCGACATCGGTCAGTACACACTCCTCACCAAGGACGACGAAGTTCGTCTGGCCAAGCAGATCGAAGCCGGAAAAGCCGCTGTCGAAGCCAGCCAGGCGGCCGACTACAAGAGCCTGACTCCGGCCCGCAAGCGAGAGTTGCGCAACCTCGTCAAAGAGGGCGAGATCGCAGAGAGGGCATTCGTCCAATCGAACCTGCGCCTCGTGGTGTCGATTGCCAAGAAGTATCAGGCCTCAGGACTTCCCCTTCTCGACCTCATTCAGGAGGGCAACCTCGGTCTGATGCACGCCGTCGAGAAGTTCGACTGGCGCAAGGGCTTCAAGTTCTCCACCTACGCCACCTGGTGGATTCGCCAGGCGATCACCCGCGGTATCGCCAACACGGGACGAACCATTCGCCTTCCCGTCCATGCCGGTGACACGCTGGCACGTCTGCAAAAGGCTCGTACCCGCCTCGAGCTCAAGTTCGGCCGACAGCCCACGCTGCGCGAACTGGCCGAAGAAGTCGAGATGCCCGAGGACAAGGTGACGGAAGCTCTGCGCTTCGCAGCCGAGCCCCTGTCGCTCAGCGAGCCGTTGCGCGAAGACGGAGATGCCGAACTCGGCGACGTCGTCGAAGACCGGTCTGCCGAAAGCCCGTTCGAAGTGGCAGCCACAGCTCTGCTGCCCGAGGAGATCCAGCGTCTGCTGGCACCTCTCGACGAACGCGAGCGCGAGATTCTCAAGTTGCGCTTCGGCCTCGACCGTGGCGAGCCGCGGACACTCGAAGAGGTCGGAGAGCACTTCAACCTCACCCGTGAGCGCATCCGCCAGATCGAGGCTCGTGCAATGAGCAAGTTGCGTCATCCGTCGAGCGACACTGGCGCACGCGACCTCCTGGCCGTCTGACCTCGCTGGGGATGGTCATCGGGACCGTCGTGGAGCGACGGCGTCCCGTCACCTCGCTTCGCGGAGGTGGACGGGATCCGTCGTTGCACTCCTCCCGATTGCCCGTCACCTCGCTTCGCGGAGGTGGACGGGAATCGAACCCGCCGGACGAGGATCGCTCGTCCCAACCGCTTTGAAGGCGGCGGAGTCCACCAGGTACTCGGACACCTCCGGCGACCACAGTAGCGACGATTCGATACACGTCGGCGAGTCACCAATGAGCACTATGGTGAACCCATGCGTCGACTTCTCATGGCGATCGTGCTGATCGGACTCATTGCTGTCGCCATCAACAAGATCCTCTCCGACTGACTCTCACCGCAATTGCGGTCTCCTTCCCCACATGAAGTCCATCGGGTTTCGATGTGGAGGGTGTCGTGTTGGTGCTGTGCTGGTCTCCCAAGGGCGGTTCGGGAACGTCTGTCGTCGCAACAGGCCTTGCCATCGTCGAGTCACGTTCGGCGACCGATCGCAACAACGATGCACGAACTGTCATCGTCGACCTCGCCGGCGACGTCCCGGCAATTCTCGGCATCGAAGACCCTCTCGTCGGAATAGCCGAATGGATTTCCGACCCGACATCGTTCGACATCCGAACACTGATCGTCGACCGCGAGACCGAACTCGGAGTTCTCCCCCGAGGTAGAGCAACCCTTCCCGAGTCGCGTTCTGGAGCATGGTCGCGTCTTGCGGCCGAACTCACCAACTTGTCGACCAGCTGCTGCACGATCATCGTCGATGCTGGGCGAGGACCTGTTCCACGCGAACTGGAATCCGTCGCTGACCATCGCTACATCGTCGTCCGCCCTTGCTACCTCGCATTGCGGCGTGCGCGACTCATCGATCACTCATCGGATGCCGTCATCATCGTGACCGAACCCGATCGCGCACTCAGACAAGCCGACGTTGCACGAGTCCTCGGATTGCCGATCGCAGCGACGCTCGACATCTCTGCAGACATCGCCCGCCGTGTCGATGCAGGAATCATCACTTCGCGTCCCTCGACAGAGCTGATTCGGGCTCTCACACCGGTCGTCAGTCGATGGCGTGATGGCTGATGCTGGACTGTCTGCCATTCGAACTCCGTCGTCATTGGGAAGATCCTGCAGTGACCGACGTCCTCGTCAACGACGAAACCGAGGTCTGGGTCGAACGTCGTGGTCGTCTCGAACGTTCTCCCGATCTTCGACCTGGCGAGATCGACGTGACACTCCAACGACTTCTCGCTCCGCTCGGGAGAAGGCTCGACCGGTTGGCTCCCATGGTCGATGCTCGTCTGCCCGATGGAACGCGGGTGTGCGCTGTGATCGAACCAGTGGCTGTCGGTGGAACGTGTGCAGCATTTCGGATCTTCCGACAGACCCCGTTCAGCCTCGAAGATTTCGCCCCGAGCGACTCCGAACGAAGTTGGGTGTGTCTCGAGGAGTTGATTCGAACTTCGACCGCCAACATCTTGATCACCGGCGCAACCGGTTCGGGCAAGAGTGCCCTTCTCGGATCTCTCGCCTCGATGTCGTCGCCGAGTGAACGACTCATCGTCATCGAGGACACGTATGAACTCGTCATCGAACACCCGAATGTCGTTCGACTGGAATCGCGGAATCCAACACACGAAGGACGAGGGGCGATCGGCATCGATGATCTGCTCCGAACAGCGCTTCGCTTGCGCCCGGATCGCCTCATCGTCGGCGAAGTACGAGGTCGAGAAGCGTTGACACTGGTTCAAGCAATGAGCACGGGGCACCGTCGCTGCTTGGCCACACTTCATGCCAATTCCGCACTCGACGGGCTGCATCGCCTCGATGTCCTGATCCTCTCAGCAGCAGTCGGCTGGACGATCGAAGACGCTCGTTCTCTCGTCGATTCCGCGATCGGCCTCGCCGTGCACATGGAAAGGTCGGCAGACGGCCGGCGGGTCGTCGACCATGTAGCCGCAGTCGACCCTGTGACCCACGAACGATACGGAGTGACGGGTTTGCGTCCATGAGATTGCCCACGCGTCAACTCGTTCGCCGGAGACTCCACAGACATCGTGGACGGCACGGTTCGAATCGATGGGGATCGAGCTCACGTCGGCGAGGTACTCGCCAGGCAAGCCGTGACGACGAACTCACGAGCGCTCTCAGCCATTGTCACCGACTCGTGCTGTCGGGAGCATCTCTCGATTCTGCGATCACGAGTGCTGCGTTCGCTCATCGCTCTCACGAGATCCGATCCGTATATGCACACATGGCAGACCGGAAATCGCTCGAAGCCGCGTGCCAATCGAGGATCGAGGAATTGAACAGTCGCAGTCGACTTTCTCATCGAGAGCAGGATGCACTGATCGCACTTCACGTACTTTCCTTCTCAGGGTCAGAGGGCGGACGAGTGGCTGAACATCTGGAAGCACTCCTCGTCACCTTGAACGATCGTGTTCACCTGCGCGAAGAGCGGTCTGCTCAGGCCGCACAGGCAGCAATGTCGATGAATCTGCTGACGTGGCTTCCGTTCGCCTGCGGTGCATGGATGTCCGCCGACAGCGCAACGATTCGATCGTTCCTGTTCGGATCGCTCCTCGGCTGGACGTGCCTGACCCTCGGAGTCGGACTGAATCTGTGCGGACGATGGTGGATGCAGCGCGAGGTCTCCGCATGTTGATCGGCTTCATCGTGATCGCAACAGCATTTCTCATTCGTTCTTCGCGCCGCCGAAGATCGATCCGCGCCGCACATCTCCGCCTCGATGCCGCAATCGAGACGGTGGACTTCCTACTGGCGATGCTGCGCGCCGGCTATTCGCTTCCACAATCTCTGATGAAGCTCGGCGACGTCACGTCCAGGATCGTGAGGGCGGATTTCGTCCACCTTCGAGATGCGATTGCTGCAGGACGGTCGCTGCACGAAGCTCTCACCGATGTTCGCACTCGACTCGGTCCGGAATTCTCGTCCCTGATCGATCTCTTGGCCTCCGCCGTCAGACTCGGTATTCCTACCGAATCGCTCGTCGTGCACATCCATCACGAAGCTCGATTTGCGCGACGTCGACAGGGTGAGATTCTTGCTCGCCAACTCTCGGTGAGGCTGACGTTGCCCTTGGTGCTGTGCACCCTTCCCTCCTTCGTGTTCCTGATCATCGTCCCCATCGTGATGGGAACGATCGCGCAACTCCGACTGAATGGAACGACACCATGAATACCGAAAGCCACACAACCTCTTCCGCACGCGACCGCGGCCAAGCCACATCGGAATATGCGCTCGTCATGTTGGCTGCCGCCCTCATCGCACTTCTTGCCGTCGGATGGGCGTCGAGCGGAGATGGTGCTGGCAAGATCGGCCAGATGTTCGACCGAGTCATCGAAGATGTCACGCGTCGCGTTCCCTGACCAAACCAATCGACCCTCCGATCACACACTGGTGAGCGACGGACAAGCGACGGTCGAATTCGCCCTGACCATTCCCCTGATCGTCGGGGTGATTGCTCTCATCGTCCAGATCACGATCATCTCCATGAGTCGTCTCGAGGTGGTCGACGAGACTCGCCACGTGGCGAGGATTGCATCGCTTGCCGAAGATCCACGTGCAGCCGCTTCGTCCTCTCTGCCGGTTGGATCGACATCATTGGTCGACGTCATCTACGACGAGACATCGGTGACTGTCACCGTCTCTCGCCGAGTGGACACCAATGTTCCGATCATCGGACGATTCATTCCGACCATCCAGGTGCGATCTCGACTGGTCATGACTCGCGAGCCCACAAGCCCCTGAATCTCACTGAGTACCCTGACTCCATGGGTCAGGAGTCCTCAGGTCAGCAGCGAGCCGCAGGACGACCGACGATCTGGGTTCTCGGGGATCAGTTGAATCGCCAGTCGGCTTCACTCGCAGATGCCACACCCGAGACTCACCGAATTCTCTTCGTCGAGAGTGCAGCAAAGATCCAGTCGAAACAGTGGCACATCCAACGCGCTCACTTCATCATTTCATCGATGAGGAGATTCGCTGCCGAGTTGCGTACCGAAGGCTTCGACGTCGACTACCGCTCGGCCCCATCGCTCCGGGCCGGCTTCGAAAACCATTGCAAGGAATACGTCCCTTCCTCGGTTCATGTCATGGAACCAGCGAGTTGGGACGGCCTCGAACTCGTTCGCTCTCTCGGCTGCACGATCGTGCGCAGCAATCAATTCCTCTGTCACTACGAGGACTTCGCCGCCTTCGCACTCGAACGGTCGAAGACTCACAAGACATTGAAGATGGAGGACTTCTACCGCTGGCACCGATCACGCCTCGGCTATCTCATGGCCGACGACGGGCAACCCGTGACCGGTCAGTGGAACTACGACCACGACAATCGCGAGCCTCCTCCGAAGGATGCCGCACGCGCATTCAATGCTCCCCTGCACGACGAACTCGACGATCTCGATCGTGCAGTCATCTCGGAACTGCGGCCGTGGTGCACAGGTGACGACCCGACAGGACTCTGGGCAACCAGCCGCTCCGGTGCTCTCCGCCGACTCGATCATTTCATCGACAACATGTTCGAAAAGTTCGGACCTCACGAGGATGCAATGACGACGGAGAGCTGGCATCTCGCCCACTCGCTGCTGTCTCCTTATCTCAACATCGGACTCCTCCATCCGCGCGAAGTCTGCGACCGTGTGCAGGCTGCATACGAATTGGGACAGGTGCCCATCGCGTCTGCCGAAGGCTTTCTTCGCCAGATCATCGGGTGGCGTGAATATGTCTGGGGTCGCTACTGGTCGTGGATGCCGGAGTATCGATCGCGCAACGAGCTCGCTGCCGATGCAGATCTTCCACCTGTCTTTTCCGATCCCAGCAGAACTCACATGAACTGCATGTCACAGGTGCTGTCCGGCGTGCGTGAACGCGCCTACGCACATCACATTCAACGCTTGATGATCATCGGCAATTTGTGTCTGACCGCTGGAATCGATCCTCTGCAGCTCAACGATTGGATGTGGGCGAACTTTGTCGACGGAGCCGAGTGGGTGATGTTGCCCAATGTGATCGGCATGTCCCAATTCGCTGATGGCGGAATGATGGCAACGAAGCCGTATGCATCGGGTGGCGCATACATACACAAGATGAGCAACTACTGCCGTGGTTGCCGCTACGACAGAGCGAAGAGAGTCGGAGACGACGCCTGTCCTTTCACAACTCTCTACTGGGATTTCATGGCTCGTCACGAGAATCGCTTCGCCCGTAATCCGCGAATCGCCCAACAGGTTCGGGCGGCATTCAAGTTGGCCGATCTCGAGCAAGTCCGGGAAAGGGCGGTCGAAGTGCGCACGAAATTGGCGTCGGGAGAACTCTGATCGCCCTTCGCGATCAACCGGCATCGATCGTCGTCAAGTGGGGGGCTTGGTGCGACGGAAACCGCGTCTGTCCTCGACTTTCAGGCGAGCCTTCTGCTCTTCTTCGAGCGCCGCTTCTTCGGCGACGAGTCGCTTCATACTGTCCAACCGACGAACATCGACGACACCGTCTTCGACGGCTCGTCGCACTGCACAGTCAGGTTCGTCCTCGTGCTTGCAGTCACGAAAGCGGCACAAGTCGGACAAATCGAAGATGTCTGCAAATGCTCGTTCGATGCCGGTGCCACTCGACCAGAGACTGACGGCCCGAACACCTGGAGTGTCGATCAGCCAGCCAGCAGAACCCACAGGATCCGCAGGAAGAGCCACGAGCTGGACTGCTGTCGTCGTATGGCGACCACGCTGATCGTTCTCTCGAACTGCCGCAGTGCTCTGGACGACGTTGCCGACCAGGGCATTGACGATCGTGCTCTTTCCCACACCGCTCGCGCCCAGCAGCGCAACGGTCTTGTAGTTCGCTGCATACGAACGGAGTCCGTCGATTCCATCACCGCGAATTCCGCTGACGACGTGTACCGGGACACCGGGCGCGACTGCCTCCAGAGATGCGACGCGGCGCGCCGTCTCGTGTGGATCGTCCATGAGATCCAATTTGGTCAGAACGAGAACAGGTTGTGCACCGCTGTCGAATGCGAGAACGAGTTCCCGTTCGAGTCGCCGTTGATTGGGTGGAGAGATCAGCGCATGCAGCAAAAAGACGACGTCGATGTTCGCCGCAATCACATGTGCCTCGGCGCGCTGTCCTTCGAAACTTGCTCGTCGCATGAACGCACTGCGTCGAGGAAGAACGACTTCGACGCGTTCGGAATCGCCCGAGACGACGACCCAGTCCCCAACTGCGACATCTGCCCCGATGTTGCGCACTCGCACGACATCGCCGGAAGCTTCTTGAGGCGCAGTAGACGACATCGTCGGGTGTCGTGGCGGGGCGAACCAGACAGTGCTCCATCCCCTGTCGATGCGAGCCACCCGTCCAGGAGTGGCGTGATCAGTGGAACTCCAACCGTGTCGTGCGCAGACGTCGTTCCACACATCGTCCCAAGTCACATCCCAGCCCAGGGCCTGACGAGCACCACTCACCATCACGACCGTAGCCTTGAGGGAGCACGACACCATCGAAACCGTGCGAGGGGACCCCAACCATGCTCGTCCGAATTGCCGGATGGTGTTTTCGACACCACTGGCTCACCATCTTCATCTGGATCGTGGCTCTGGGATCGGGTTTCGGCGTCTCCAACGGAATACTCGGAGGTGATGCCTTCGAAACTCGATTCTCGATTCCCGAAACCGAGAGCTTGAGGGCTCTGGACCTGCTCGAAGAGGCGTTCCCGCAGATCGACTCGATCACTGACGCCCAGATCGTTTTCGAATCGCAACGCGGACTCGACGACCTCGGGGTCGCTGTTGCGATCACCGAATTCCTCGATGACGTAGCGGCCCGCGTTCCCGGTCTCGAGATCACCAGTCCCTACGAAGATCCGACGCTGGTCAGCCAATCGCGCATGATCGCCTATGCGGTTCTCAGTCTTCCCGAAGTCGATTCCCAAGAAGCTCAGGTGCAACTCGGCACCGACATCATGCAGGCAGGAAATCGACTGATCGACCAGGGTGCGCTTCCCGATGACCTCGTTGTCGAATACGGCGGAGACCCTTTCGTCTCGCTCGAGATCCCCGAAAGTGAAGTGATCGGTCTCCTCGCAGCGATCATCATTCTTGTTCTCGCTTTCGGGTCCGTACTCGCCATGGGACTGCCGATCGGCACTGCACTCATGGGACTTGGAGCGGGAGTCGCGCTCATGATCAGCGTGAGTCACGTGCTCGAGGTTCCCGATTTCGCTCTGCAGATCGGAGCGATGATCGGACTGGGTGTCGGTATCGACTACGCGCTGTTCATCATCACACGCTTTCGTGAAGCGCTTCGATCCGGTCTGACATCTCAACAGGCGACTCTCGAAGCTGCGGATTCCGCTGGTCGAGCCGTTCTCTTCGCCGGTATCACCGTCATGATTTCGCTTCTCGGCATGTTCATGATGGGCATGGGGTTCGTCAATGGTCTCGCTGTCGCGGGTGCGATCTCCGTCGGCGTCATGGTCATTGCATCGCTGACACTTCTGCCAGCCCTATTGTCGTGGGTCGGCCACCGCATCGACGTCACGACACGTGCTGCACTGATCTCTCTGATTGCGTTCGCATCGACGTCGCTCGTCGGCGTGGTCATCTTTCACTCGTTGTCGTTCGTCCTGATCGGACTCGTAGCAGCAGCCGTGATCATGGTCTCGAGCTTCATCGTTCCTTCGTGGCGAATGCCGATTCGTCATCGACCCGTCAAGCCGCGTAACGAACAACTCTGGTATCGGTGGAGCAGATTCATCCAGAACCGCCCGTGGACTTCGTTCATCTCCGGTTTGCTCGGTCTTGTCATGCTCACTCTTCCGCTCTTCGGCATGCGTCTCGCTCTCAGCGACAACGGCAATCGCGCCGAGTGGCAGACAGCTCGTCGCGCCTACGACCTTCTCGCGAAAGGCTTCGGGCCGGGATTCAATGGTCCATTGACTCTCGTCGCAGAGCCTGCACCTGGGGAACCCTTCGACCAGGGCACCCTGTCGACGTTGACGTCAGCGCTGCGAGCCGATCCCGACATCGTGTTCGTCTCGGATCCGATTCCTGCAACGGAAGAGATCACCATCTGGCGAGTGGTTCAACGAGAGTCACCCCAGGCATCTGGAACGACCGACCTCGTTCACCGACTGCGATCCGATGTCATTCCCGACGCGATCGGTGACAGCGAGATGAAAGTGAATGTCGGTGGCTTCACGGCGATCGGCGTAGATCTCAGCCAGTACTTCGGCGAGCGCGTCTTCCTCTTCATCGGTGCAGTCCTCTTCCTGTCGTTCATTTTGTTGATGGCGGTCTTCCGCAGCCTCCTCGTTCCATTGAAGGCTGTCGTCATGAACCTGTTGTCGATCGGCGCTGCCTACGGCATCGTCGTCGCCATCTTTCAGTGGGGTTGGGCAGCAGACCTCATCGGCGTGGGTCGTCCGGGACCGATCGACCCATTCGTACCGATGATGCTCTTCGCCATCGTCTTCGGTCTGTCGATGGACTACGAAGTTTTCTTGTTGTCTCGAATGAAAGAGGAATACGACCGAACCGGGGACAACGCCACGGCGGTTGCAGATGGACTCGCATCCACTGCGCGTGTGATCACAGCTGCTGCTCTGATCATGGTGGCTGTCTTCGGAAGCTTCGTGGCGGGAGATGACCGCACAGTGAAACTCTTCGGCCTCGGTCTCGCCGCAGCAGTGTTGATCGATGCCACACTCGTCCGAATGGTGCTCGTACCAGCCACGATGGAGCTCCTCGGAGCACGCAACTGGTGGATACCCCGTTGGCTGGATAAGGTACTGCCGCGCATCCATGTGGAGGGTCACGCACGTCTGCCAGGAGAGCAGCCGACGTGATTCGACCACCGGTGATGTAGTAACGCCATATATATGTCAAAGCCACTTGTCATCGTCGAGTCGCCAGCCAAGGCGAAGACCATCGCTTCGTTTCTCGGTTCCGAGTACGAGGTGCAGGCTTCGGTGGGCCATGTCGCCGACTTGCCGTCGAAAGGACTGGCTGTCGATGTCGACAATCACTTCAAGCCGACCTACGAACTGACTGAGCGTGGCGCCAAAGTCGTCAAGGATCTGAAGCGACTCGTGAAAGAAGCGAGCGCGGTCTACCTCGCAACGGACGAAGACCGCGAAGGCGAAGCCATCAGCTGGCACTTGATCGAAAACCTCAAGTCGGCAGTGAAACCGGGAACTCCGGTGCACCGAGTCGTCTTCCACGAAATCACAAAGACGGCCATCGATCATGCCTTCGCCACTCCGCGCGACCTCGACTATGGGCTCGTCGACGCTGCTGAGACTCGGCGAATCCTCGACCGTCTGTTCGGCTACGAGGTGTCACCGGTTCTGTGGCGCAAGGTCAATCGCGGACTGTCTGCCGGCCGTGTGCAGAGCCCGACAGTACGACTGATCGTCGAGCGAGAGCGCGAACGAATCGCTTTCGTTTCGGCGTCGTATTGGGGCATCGATCTGCTGTCTGCCACGTCACCGACCTTCAAGGCAGCGCTCCTCGAGATCGACGGCCGCCGAATCGCAACCGGCAAGGATTTCGACAGCTTCGGTCGACCGAAGGACGACGTCGTCGTTCTGTCGCAGGACTTCACCCTCGATCTCGTCGACCGTCTGTCGGATGCTGCTGTCACTGTTCGGTCGGTCGAGGACAAGCCGTATCGCTCGTCACCGAAGGCGCCGTTCATGACGAGCACTCTGCAACAGGAAGCGGGTCGCAAACTCCGCTTGTCCGCTCAACAGACGATGCGCACTGCTCAAGGTCTCTATGAGCGCGGCTTCATCACCTACATGCGAACCGACTCGGTCACTCTCGCCGACGAGGCAATCGATGCCGTCCGCCAGCAGATCCGAACCGACTACGGCACGGACTATGTCCCCTCTGCGCCGCGTCTCTACACGAAGAAGGTCAAGAACGCCCAAGAAGCTCACGAAGCCATCCGTCCGACTCTGCCTCTGCGAAGCCCCGAATCAGTCGCTTCCCAACTGAGTGGACCGGACCTTGCGCTGTATCGCCTCATTTGGCAAAGAACTCTCGCGTCACAGATGCCTGATGCCAATGGTGTGACCGTGTCGATTCGACTCGGAGCCGTTGCTCCAGCATCCGCTGCGAATCCTCAGGCCGACTGCGAATTCTCGGCCAGTGGAACCACGATCACATTCCCGGGACATCGGCGCGCGTACGAGGAATCACGTGACGAGGATGCGGACGCTGCCGAAACCGAAGCACTCCTTCCTCTTCTGAGCGTTGGTGATCGCGTTCCTGTTTCTTCACTCGAACCGGGTGGACACGACACGTCTCCTCCGGCTCGTTACACAGAAGCGTCGATCGTCAAGAAGCTCGAGGAACTCGGCATCGGCCGCCCGTCGACGTGGGCGTCGATCATCCAAACCGTGCAGGATCGCGGGTACGTGTGGAAGAAGGGTCAGGCTCTCGTCCCGACATGGACTGCATTCGCTGTCGTGAATCTTCTCGAGCAGCACTTCGGACGTCTCGTCGACTACCAGTTCACCGCCGGTGTCGAAGAAGACCTCGACGAAATCGCCCAGAAGCACCTCGCCAAGGACACCTGGTTGCGAAACTTCTACTTCGGCACGGATGAATCATCCGATGCCAGCACATCGCTCGAACTCGGCCTCAAGCGACTGATCGAACAGAACATCGCAGAAATCGATGCAGCAGCGATCAACTCGTTCACACTTGGCGCTGATCCGGGCACGGGAGAAGTCGTTGCAGTCAAACCCGGAAAATACGGACCGTACGTCAAGCGCGGTGACGAGAACGCAGCCGTCCCCGAGTCACTCACGCCCGATGAGCTGACACTCGACGAAGCTCTGCGGCTTCTCGCTCTTCCGAAGAACGACGAGCCCATCGGGGAAATCGATGGCCATCCGGTCTTTCTGAAGAACGGTCGATTCGGCCCCTATGTCCAATGGGGAACGATGGAGGAGCCGCCGCTCGGAATGCCGAAGCCGAAGATGGTGAGTCTGTTCAAGACAATGGTTCTCGAGCGGATGACGATGGAGGAGGCAACGCAGCTTCTCAGCCTGCCTCGCACAGTTGGCATCGATCCCTCGGACAACGAACCGATCGTCGCTCAGAACGGCAAATACGGTCCGTACCTGCAAAAGGGCAAGGACTATCGCACTCTCGAAAACGAAGAGCAGTTGCTGACGATCACGCTCGATCAGGCACTCGCGATCTATTCGCTCCCCAAGGTGTACCGACGAGGGCGCAATCCAAACAGCGGACCATTGCGAGAATTCGGAACCGACCCGGTGAGCGGTCGGCCCGTTGTCGCAAAGGACGGCAAGTTCGGAACGTATGTGACCGACGGAGAAATCAACGCATCTCTCGGCCGCGGAGATCGCGTGGAGGACATGCTTCCGGAGCGAGCATTCGAACTGCTCGTCCTGCGCCGTGAATACATGGCTGACAAAGGGATCACACCAAAGTCCAAAGGCACCGCGAAGAAGGCGGCAGCGAAGAAGGCTCCGGCGAAGAAAGCCGCCGCCAAGAAGACCCCTGCCAAGAAGGCAGCTGCAAAGAAGGCGGCTCCGCGAAAGACCGCCGCGGAAAAGGCGGCAGCGAGCAAGGCCGACTCCGCCGATGCTGACGCCGATGAGAAAGTGACGTCCACGGAGCCGTGACGGGTCTCGCGTACATCGCTTTCGAGGGAATCGAGGGATGTGGCAAGTCGACGCAGGCAATCGCTCTCGCTGAACGCCTCACAGCAGCAGGTTGCGATGTCGTCGCGACGCGCGAAACGGGTGGAACCTCGATTGGTGCGCGAATTCGCGATGTCCTTCACGACCCGACGAACACCAATCTCGATTCCATCGCCGAAGCGCTCCTGATTGCCGGTGACCGAGCGCAGCACCGAGCAGAGGTTCTCTCACCAGCACTTGCCGCCGGACGTCTCGTGGTGAGCGACCGCAGCGTTCACTCGACAATCGCCTACCAGGGATACGGACGTGAGCTTCCACTCGACATGGTCCGAACCGTCAATGACTGGGCGCTCGGAGGTCGCTGGCCGGACCTCGTCATCCTTCTCGACATCTCTCACGTCGAAGCCATGCGCCGTCTTCGGAGCCGTCATCTCGATCGTTTCGAACAAGAGGACGAATCGTTCTTCCTTCGCGTTCGAAACGGATTTCATCTGATGGCCGAGATGGATCCGAGCCAATGGGTCGTCATCGACGCAATGGCATCACGAGACGACATCGCCGCCGAAGTGTGGAACACCGTTGCCGGCCGTCTGGGCCTGTGATGAACGCGTCGAACGCTACGGCAGGTTCCGCCATGAATTCGGGTTCGGTCTACGACGTCGTCGTCGGCCAGGACGCCGCAATTCGAAAGCTGCGTGCGCTCGTGAGCTCCCCGGCTCATGCCTTCATGTTCGTCGGACCACCCGGATGTGGAAAGCGCACAGCTGCGCGCGCCTTCGTCGCAGCGAAACTCCAGGGCAACGAGAGTGCAACTGGACGCACTGCAGATCTCGTGCTGCGCGGAATTCATCCAGATGTCCACGAGATGGAACGCGAGGGAGCTGGAATCCTCATCGATCAGATTCGCGAGGAGTTCATTCCAGCTGCTGTGCAATCTCCGGTCGAGGCGCCTTTGCGCGTGATCATCGTCAATGACTTCCATCTGCTTCAGGACGACGCCCGCTCGACTGTTCTCAAGACGATCGAAGAGCCGGCAGAAACGACCATGATCGATCTTCTCCTCGACGATGTTCCCGAACATCTGGCAACAATCGTCTCTCGGTGCGTTCGCATCGACTTTCGCGAACTGTCTGACTCCGTCGTCGTGGAGACGCTCACCGCCGAAGGCGTCGATCGCACGACAGCGGATCGCCTGGCTGTCGTTGCTGCCGGCGACCTCGACCGAGCTCGCATTCTCGCCACCGACCCCGCCCTTCAGGAACGAATGGATCTGTTCACGCGCATTCCGCAACGTCTCGACGGCACTGCGTCACGGGTTCTCGACATCGTCAGCGAAATCATCGATGCCGTCGAAGAAGCGATGTCGCCTCTCGCAGCCAAACACGACCTCGAGATGAAGGTTCTCGTCGAACGCGAGCGTGAGTTCGGCGAACGGGGCAGTGGAAGGCGGAAACTCGAGGAGCGTCACAAACGCGAGGTGCGTCGACATCGAACGGATGAATTTCGCTCCGGCCTTCGTCTGCTGACCATTGCATACGGGACCGCCTTGCAAAAGGCCACCGAGGAGACAGCCCATCACCAAACAGACGCCTACGTCCGAGCGGTCAAGCGCATTCGAGATGCCAGTGTCGCTCTCGGGCGAAATGTCAACGAGCGGCTACTTCTCGAAAATCTTCTTCTGTCCCTGCCCAACATCACGGTGTAACGTCAGCCCAGAGCCGGCGGGGGGTCGGCTCCGAAGGTGGGTTTCGCCATGCGTCAGTTGGCCGGTCTCGACGCAAGTTTTCTGTACCTGGAAACTCCCACGACCTTCGGTCATGTGAACGGTCTCGCGATCTACACGCGTCCGTCCCACGACTTCGATCCCTTCGAGGCAGTCCGTCGAAAGTTCGGCTCGATGATCGGACGCGCCGAGCCGTTGCGCCGGCGCCTCGTGGAAGTTCCTTTCGGCCTCGATCATCCTTATTGGGTCGACGATCCAGATTTCGATCTGGACTACCACATTCGCCATCTCGGTCTCGCGCCGCCAGGAGCCGATGATCAACTCGCTGAACAAGTGGCGCGCATCATCGGACGACCGATGGATCGAACTCGTCCGCTGTGGGAGGTCTATGTCATCGAAGGACTCGCTGACGGTCGATGGGCGATGCTCACCAAACTCCACCATGCAACGATCGATGGTGCAGCGGGAATGCTTCTGTTGAACATGCTCACCGAGTCCGAACCCGATTCGCCCGAGTATCCGGATCCCGTCCCGTGGGAACCCGAGCCGATTCCGAGCCCGATCGAACTGCTGCAACGCACGTTCACGTCGCTCGCCGCCAATCCAGTGAAGGCAATGCGACTGCAACTGCGACTCGGGCAGGCTCTCGCGGACATGGTCGGCGCCTCCGGTGTCGGACAGGCAGCTGCGCAACTTCGACGCAGCGTTCGGCGTGTCGGTCGTTCCGAATCGGCGAGACCCGAGAACGAAAGACGTGTTCGCCTTCCTCTCAGTCCAGCGCCGCCCACACCGTGGAATCGCACGATCACCGCACATCGACGCTTCGCCATGCGCTCGACATGGATCAGCAACATCAAACTTCTCAAGGACGCAACCGGCGGAACAGTCAACGATGTCGTCATGGCCGTGTGCTCGGGTGCACTGCGTCGATACTTGATCGACAAGAACGCTCTGCCCAATCGCGAACTGCGCGCCATGGTGCCCGTCTCGATTCGAACGGGGGACGAAGACGATCCATGGAGTACCCGAGTTTCGGCGATCGTGGCTGAACTGCCGACTCTCGCCGACGATCCTCTCGAGCGCGTTCGTCTGTGCCAAGTTGCAATGGAAGACGCAAAGAGGCAATTCGAGTTGATACCGGCAGACACGATCTCCGAGGGAACTCAGGCCACCTCTCCGGTCATTTCGACTGCGGCACTTCGTCTTGCATCTCGACTTCGTCTCGCAGACCGAATCAATCTCCCAACAAATGTCGTCGTCTCGAATGTTCCCGGTCCTCGACAGCCGCGCTACTTCGCGGGGGCTCGACTCGATCAGTACATTCCGATCTCGATCGTGACCGATGGAATGGGTTTGAACATCACTGTTCACAGTTGTCTCGACCGCCTCGATTTCGGCCTCGTGGCTGCACGTGACCTCGTCCCGGATCTGTGGACTCTCGCGGACTACCACATCGAAGAGATCGACATTCTGCTCCGCAGCGCAGGTATCGACGTTCCCGAACCCCGACACCCCGTTCATTCTCGGCTCGGACGTTGAAGGACCGGGTTGTCGAATGGCCGATCATTCAGCGAATGGTTCGCCCGAGACTCAACCGGTAACATGAGCGTCCATTGCCCGGGTAGCTCAGTCGGTAGAGCAACGCACTCGTAATGCGTAGGTCAGGAGTTCGATTCTCCTCTCGGGCTCCACTTCGTACCGCCGGTACGGGTGAAAGGAGCCGACATGAACATTCGCCGTCATTCGATGATCGTCGTGATCGCCGGCATCATGCCATTCGCCGCAGCGTGCGGCGGTAGCGACTCGCCGTCGACCACGGAGCCGACGTCGGGCTCCGACGACACGTCCCAGATCGCCAACCCAGCTTCCGTGTTCTGCGTCGAGCAAGGCGGAACTCTGGAAATCGTCGACGAGGCTGATGGTCAAGTCGGTTACTGCACCCTCCCCGACGGAACACGCATCGAGGAGTGGGAGTACTACCGCTCGCAGAACCCCGACATGGAAGATTCCGGTTCGGAACTTCCGGGTGACGGAGTCGAGTGACCCATCTGATTCGCTGGGTACGGCTTCCCTAAACGGGAAGTCCGAGAGTCTCCGGAATCCACTGTTCGAGTCGGTCGAGAATCAGCGCGCCGCTTCTCGAGAGCAAATGACCGTCACCCGTACAGACAACGACATCTCCGCGCCCAGCCATGGCTGCGACGATCTCACTGCTCTGCAGAGGCAGGATCTCGTCGTTGTCGCCGTGGAAGAGAAGCAGAGGTCGACCGCGTAAGCCAGGAGCGATCTCACAGCCAGCTGACTGAGTGGCAAATGTGACGACGCCCGCTGCTTCGTCCATGGCCACACCGACACGCAGGGCGACAGCACCACCGAACGAGTGCCCCATCACGACGATGCGCTCTGCTCCGGCTTCGATCGTCATCTGCACAGCAGCAGCAACATCGAGACAACATGCATCGAGATCGTTCGGTCGTCGATACGACACACGCACGACGGGCACTCCCCGACTCGACCATCGCTCCCCGATCTCCTGATACAGCCCATCGGCAGGTCCGAGCAGACCTCCCATAGCACCGCCGCATGCGACGATCGCTCCCGGGCCGCGAGAGATCGGCGCTGGAACTTCGTGCCACATCAACGTGACGAGTCCACGCAGGGTGAACAACTCGACGTGGCGAAGCGATGCGGTCACCATTGCGCTTTGTGAAGCGATGACTCCGAGAGCGGCGAGAGGTGACTCCATCGACCGCACCCTAGTTCTGCGCTTGTACTCTGGGACCGAGGTGGCCTCCCCCGATCGAGTCCGAGTCGACTTTCACGACCCGATACAACGCGAAAATGCGTTGCGCGTCGGTCGCGCCTGGCGCGAAGTTCGACGCGGTGCATCCATGGGTCGACTCATGGAGCATTTCTTCGGCGTGGGCGAGGATGCCCTCGAGATCGGCCAGATGGACACACTCGACCTCCTCGTCCAACAGCCCGAATGGCGAATGGGAGACCTCGCCGACGCACTCCGGGTCGACCCATCCACTGCGACTCGGGCCATACAACGGCTGGAGAAGTTCGGTCTCGCGCAACGGTGCACAGGCACAGCGGACAAACGTGTGGTCATGGTGTCTGCGTCGGAATCTGGTCGCGCGCGCCACGCCGAGGCTGCTACTCGTCGCGAAGAACTGCTCCAGCACATCATGTCGGCGTACGAGCCTGTCGAATTCGAACAGCTCGCATCATTGATGGAGCGATTCGTCCGATCTCTCGACAGTTTCGTCGATGGCCTCGATGGTGGGTCTCAGCCGAACCCGAGTCGAACGACGGGCTGAACCGGAACTCGGAACATGGCTGATCAGCGCACTTTCGCCGACGATGCGATGCCGATCGCACCTCAACTCTTCGGAACAGCATTGCGAATGACACGCAATCGTGCCGACGCTGAGGATCTCGTTCAGGACACGATGCTCAAGGCATTCAAGGCCTACGGCTCGTTCGAGACAGGAACGAACCTCCGTGCTTGGCTCTTCCGAATTCTCACGAACACGTACATCAACTCCTACAACTCGAAGAAGGTTCGGCCACAAGAGGACGATCTCGGCGATCTCCCGGACCTGTATCTGTACAGACATGTGGGTCAGATGAGCGAAAAACTTCACGGTCGCAGTGCCGAGGATGTGGTCTTCGATCTGTTCACTGACGACGAGGTGCGAACAGCACTTGAAGAACTCCCTGAGGTCTACCTGCTCCCGATCCTGCTGGCCGATGTCCAAGAGTTCTCGTACCACGAAATCGCAGAGATCCTCGATGTACCGCTCGGAACAGTGATGTCTCGATTGCACCGAGGTCGTAAAGCTCTCCAGAAATCCCTTGTTTCATTCGCGACTCGAAGAGGTTTGATCGATGCACCTGCATGAACGACGAGCACCAAGGGGGGATGATGGCCAGCTGTGACGAGACTCTGCGTCAGTTGTATGCCTACCTCGACGAACTTCTCGACGAGGAGTTGCGCATCGAAATCGAATCTCATGTCGGGGATTGCCCCGGCTGTCGCGATCGCATCGAGTTCGAAACCAAGTTGATGGTTCATATCCGTCGAAAATCGAAGGAGGAACCGCTTCCCGAGGATCTCCGTCGACGATTGCTCGAGTGCCTCGATGTGGACGTCGCCGCCGACACTCGTCGGGACGACACCTAGACCGCTACGCTGTCATCATGCTTGCGGCAAATGTGTGGCACTGGTGGATCGGGGTCGTGCTGACGGTTGTCAGCCTTCTGACCGTTGCCGCTCTCGGCGGTGGATACCTGAAGCAGGTCACTGCGAATCGCTATCCCGGTCGGCGTCAACGCCGCGGTCACGACGAGGGCTGAGTCATCCCCGAAACGGGACGTCTTCTCGACCGTCTCGAATCTTCGTTCTTCTCGACACTCGTCGAGCGTTGCACTTTCCCTCCTCCAGGTAGCGCATTGTCCTGCGCTGTCTCAGGAGGCGCCGACTCACTTGCACTGCTCGCACTCGCCCGTGCAGCCCGTCTCGATGTCACTGCCATCCACGTCGATCACGGCTTACGACCCGGGTCACATCAAGAAGCCGATGCTGTTGCACGTGCGGCCGATGACGTGGGGGCTGCGTTCGTCTCCCACCGTGTCCTCGTCGAACCCGGACCCAATCTCGAAGCGCGTGCGCGCGAGGCCCGCTACGCCGTCCTACCCGAGGATGTGAGCACGGGTCACACCGCAGATGACCGTGCCGAAACCGTGATCATCAATCTCCTGCGTGGAGCCGGGCTCGATGGACTCGCTGGAATGCGCCGTCTGGGGGGGCCGACCGGTCGGATTCTCCATCCCCTGCTCGACATCCGGCGCTCCGAGACGATCGAGGTCTGCTCTCGACTCGGATGGACGCCGTTCGAAGACCCGACCAATGCCGATCGCTCTCTCCTGCGCAATCGCATTCGACTCGATCTCCTTCCATCGATGAACGATGCAGCCGGACGCGACCTCGTTCCCATTCTTGTTCGCCAAGCTGACCTGCTCGCCGACGAGGCTGATGTTCTCGACGACCTCAGTGCGCAGATCGATCCGACCGATGCCCGTGCGCTTGCGCGAGCACCTACTGCAGTCGCCCGTCGAGCGGTGCGCCGCTGGCTCGAAGATGTCCACCCTCCCGATTCGGCAACAGTCGAACGAGTTCTTGCAGTCGCCCGCGGTGACGCAATTGCGTGTGAGATGCCCGGCGGGATCCGGATCAGTCGAACGAATCAACGGATGTCGATGACCCCACCCGAGATACACGACTAAGGTGTCGATTGTGCCACCGAAGTTACGAGGAAAATGGGCTCTAGGGATCACGCCCCGGAACTTCACATGGATTCTCAAAGATCGGTTGGCGGTGTGTGAACGACCGGGCGGCTACGGGGACAATCACCGGCGCGTGCGTCGACAAGAGGAGATCATCTGGATCAGGGAGAACCATTTCGGTTGCCTGATCAGCATCATCCCCGCACCCCACAATCTGCACAATTACGACGAATTGGGCGTGACGTACCAACACCGTCCGTTCAATGCCGACAATGTCGACGATTGGGCCCGCGGCTTGTTCAACGAATTGAAGAACTTGCTGACGAACAATGTCAAGGTCGTCGTTCACGGTGAAGAAGTCGGTGACCGCATCATGGGTGCGATGGGCGCATTCGTTCGCTGGTACGGGCTCGTCGAGGACCCGAAGGAAGCCATTGCGATCGGAGAAAGGCTCGCCGGACACCAACTCGACCCATCTGCACGAGAATTGATCCTGCGCGCCCACCTACTACGCTGACTTCAGCGATGTCCACAGCAACCGGGCGCCGGGTCTTGATCTCGGGCATGGGTGGCCAACTCGGTTCACTCGTTGCCGCCAGGTTGGAGCGCGAACCCTGGGTGGAATCGATTACGGGTCTCGATGCAGATCCTCCCCGTCGTCGCCTGAACCGGAGCACCTTCCACCTCGTCGATGCATCCGATGCAACACGCATGGCCGAGATCGTCGAGGCCACCGATCCTCACGTACTGATCCACCTCGCAGTCTGGGAACCAGATGCTCGTGCCAAGCCGAGTCACGCCGAGACGTACACCCGCCAAGCAGCACATTCTCTCTTCGAAGCTGCTCGTTGGAGTTCGACTCTGGAGCATGTCGTTCTCCGATCGGGACTCGAGGTGTACGGCCGAGGCCGGGACTCCGTTGACATTCCATCCGACGACGCCAAGCCGAATCCGACTTCCCAATACGGGCGAATGCTCCTCGAACTGGAGGAGTACGCCCGCACCATGTTCACATCGTCGACCGTCGATGTGACTCCGCTTCGCCTTGCACCAGTCGTCGGCCCGCACATCCCGAGCCCACTCGGCCGTCTACTGCGTCTGCCTTTCGTGCCGTTCAACCTCGTGCGCTCGCCGATGTTCAGCGTCCTCCACGAGGACGATGCAGCACGCGCTTTCATCCTTGCTGCTCAGCGGACCATCGGAGCTCCGATCAATATCGTCGCTCCAGGAGAGATCAGCGGCTTTTCCGTCGCTCGCAGCAGCCGACACATTCCGCTGCCGCTGATCGGGCCCGAATGGTCCGTGACCCGCCGCGTCGCCCATCTCTTCGGAGCACCCGTGCCCGAACATGTGATGGAGGTGCTGCATCACGGCCGTCGCGGGACGAGTTCTCGCTGTCGCCAGGCACTCGGTTGGGAACCCGCAATGAGCACTCAGAGTGTCATCGACTCCTTGTTCACCTGGGAGGGTGTTGTGCGCGTCCCACCCAAACGCTCCTGGGAAGTGGTGTCATGACCTACGCGATTGCAAACGACGGAGTTCGTCTTCACTACGAAGCGATCGGGCGTCGATCTGCAACCCCCATTCTCATGATCCAGGGACTGGGCGCTGACAAGCACCTCTGGGATCTCCAGCGGTACGTGTTCGCAACTCGCTATCGAGTGATCGCTCACGACAATCGCGGTGCGGGGCGAAGCGACAAGCCATTCGGTTCCTACTCTCTCGAGCAAATGGCCGATGATGCGATTGCTGTTCTCGATCACGCCGGAGTCGAAACCGCTCACGTGATCGGCGCGTCGATGGGCGGCGCCATTTCGCAGGTGCTGGCGATCATGCATCCACACCGCATTCGCTCGCTCTCGCTCGTGTGCACGTCGTGCAGCAATCACCAGTGGAGACGCGATCTTCTCTCGTCATGGGCCGACGTCGCGCGCGATCAAGGTATGGGGGCGATGACAGCTCAAGCCGCCCGTTGGGTGATCGGACCGCGTTCGCTGCGACGTATGTGGCCGGCATTCGGCTGGCTCGGGCCGATTGCAACGTCGCGTCCTTCTCATGGATTCACAGCTCAGGTGCAGGCGATTCTCGCTGCCGACGACACGTTGCGCGACCAACTCGGCGCGATCGATGTTCCGACGGCTGTCATCGTCGGCAATCAGGACGTTCTGACGCCTCGTGGCGACAGTGAAGAGCTCGCTGATCTCATTCCGACTGCAGAGCTCTCCGTCCTGTCGGGGGCTGCTCACGGGCTGATGATCGAACACGCCACGACGTTCAATCGCGTTCTCGGCGATTTTCTCGGTCGCGCCGAGAAGGCATGGGTTGCGCGACCATCTGCACCATCGCAGGTCGAGCGGCACCTGCATTCCGTGCCCACCGCCTCCTGAGTTCCATGGCCACTGCGACCGGGTCGAATGTCGTCGTCGTCGGCGCCGGAATCAGCGGCCTTCTCGCAGCCGATCGCCTGACCAAGACCGGCCATCAAGTCGTCGTACTCGACAAGGGTCGCGGGGTCGGCGGACGACTCGCCACGCGTCGAATTGCAACACCCGATGGACGCCAAGCCACTTTGGATCACGGTGCACAGTTCTTCACGGTGCGCTCGGATCAGTTCTCTTCCCTGGTCGAAGGCTGGACACAAGACGGAGTCGTTCGTGAATGGTGTCGAGGTTTCGACCGAGACGACGGTCATCCGCGCTATGTCGTACCCGGCGGAATGACGTCTCTCGCCAAACACATTGCCAAGAACCTCAATGTGCACACGTCGACACTCGTATTCTCGATCGAAGAAGTCTCAAGATCCGAGTCGACGGGCTCTGGTCCCTTCACGATCACGATCGACGACGGAACCCGGCTCACAGCCGATGCTGTCATCGTCACATGTCCCATTGCGCAGTCGTACTCATTGACCGTGGAAGCCGGAATCGAATTGCCGCGTGATCTGCTCATGGCCGACTACGACCGGACGATCGGGCTGCTCGCAGTTCTCGACGGACCGTCGGGACTCGAACTGCCAGGAGGACTACAAGATCCCGATGAGGTGTTCTCGTGGGTCGGTGACAATGCCCTGAAGGGAATCTCCGATGTCCCTGCTCTCACATGCCACGCGAATCCGCAGTGGAGTGCGAAGCACTGGGACGACTCGAACGACGACGGAACGAAGTTGCTGATCGAGCACGCGCGCACGTACTTCGGCCGGTCGAACTGCATCGTGAGCGAGTACAAGAAGTGGCGGTTCGCAACACCTCGTCGACCATGGGCCGAACCATTCCTGGCCATGGGGTCACTCGTTTTCGCAGGTGATGCATTCGCAGGACCCAAGGTCGAAGGAGCCTCTCTCTCGGGCCTCGCAGCGGCTGATCACCTGCTGTCGATCCTGGCGTAACCGTTCGCACTCTCGCAGTCGACGCTGTCGACGTGATCGACGCTCAGCGGTCGGCAACAGTTGCGAGAAGAGCAGCCGGTGCTTCGCGCAATGCAAGTGTGGCCGCGGAGTTCGGAAAGGCTTTCGTCACTGACTGAGCCTCGTCCACATATGCCTGGGCGATCTTGATCGTCGATTCGAGACCGCCGTTCGAGCGCACGATCGCCAATGCCTTGTCGCGCTCGATCGAATCGAGGGGCTTGCCCAGAACGTCGGCGAGTTCACGGGCTGGCACTCCACCACTTGCGAGAGTGTGAAGAACCGGAAGCGTGTACACACCTTCGACCATGTCGTGTCCGGCTGGTTTGCCGAGTTCCTCATCGGTCGCCGAGAGATCGAGCAGGTCGTCGACGATCTGAAAGACCATGCCGTACGCCTCGCCGTATGCGGTCAACGCATCGACGATCGAACGGTCGAATTTCGACACGATGCCGCCGATTCGCGCCGAAGTTGCATACAGGGACGCCGTCTTGCCACTGATCGAGGACAGATAGCTCTCGACTGGCCGAGCGACGTTGTACGTGTGGCGAAGTTCCTCGATCTGGCCCTCGCACAAACGGCCGATGGTTCGAGCGAGAAGTCCTGCAACGTCGGTTCCGAGTGATGCGGCAATTTCCGATGCCCGGGACAACAAGAAGTCTCCAGCGAGAATCGCCTGAAGGTTCCCCCACTTCGCGTTCACGGTCTCGACGCCACGTCGGGTCGGAGACTCGTCCATCACGTCGTCGTGGTAGAGCGAGCCGAGGTGGACGAGCTCGCACGAGATTCCACCGAGAACGGCCTCTTCGGTTGTGGGCGCTCCTGCGATCTGAGATGCCACGACGGAGAACATCGGTCGGAGGCGCTTCCCCCCGGCGAGCAACAAGTGAGATGCCAGATCGGTGAGGTAGGCATCGGATGTCTTGACCGAATCCCGCAACGCGTTCTCGACCCGTTGCCGGTCGGCATCGGACGATTCGAGACGAAAGAGCGGGGTCGTGCTCATGCAGGTGAGGCTATGTCAGTAGTCGTCACCGACTGCGTACCCGGTAGGGAAATTCACGAATCCCATGCGTCACATCTCTGTCACGAAGACTGACCAAGAAAACGAGTTGTCAGGAATCGCTTCTGAGAACTTTTCCAGTTTTTATTCCCGAATTGCACATTTTTTGTGAGACAACACCTGAGTCATGTCTCACATCCACGACACACGCGACTTTGTGGACCGACATCCTCAGCGCCGGTTCGCCGTAGATAGAGTGACTCGCAAGTCGCTGGCCGGAACGTGTTTCGTCCGGCGAACACACAACTGGGGATCCCGCTGTGACCGGCGAATCGAAGCCGCCGATCCCAGATCCACGGGTGAGCCGTGACGAAAGGTCGAGCATGTTCGAACGCTTCACAGACAGGGCCCGCAGGGTCGTTGTTCTCGCCCAAGAGGAAGCGCGTTTGTTGAACCACAGCTACATCGGCACCGAGCACATCCTCCTCGGTCTCATTCACGAAGGTGAAGGAGTCGCTGCCAAAGCTCTGGAGACGCTCGGAATCTCCCTCGAAGCCGTGCGGGCACAGGTCGAAGAGATCATCGGCCAGGGTGGCTCGTCACCGTCGGGTCACATCCCGTTCACTCCTCGGGCGAAGAAGGTTCTCGAGCTCTCCCTGCGCGAGGCGCTGCAACTCGGTCACAACTACATCGGCACCGAGCACATCCTCCTCGGTCTCATCCGTGAGGGTGAAGGTGTCGCTGCCCAGGTGCTCGTGAAGCTCGGCGCCGACCTCTCACGTGTGCGCCAGCAGGTCATCCAGTTGCTGTCGGGCTACAGCGGTCCGGGTCCGCAGCAGGGCGAGAAGGCCGGTGCGCCCGCCGGTGG
>JBJTGN010000055.1:0-3904 GCA_046093905.1 Actinomycetota bacterium | reverse complement strand
GTTCCACACCGGTGATTCCGGATGGCACGCAGATCACCATGCGTGGTTTGCTCCAGCGACTGCCGTGAATCTGTTGGATGAAGTAGCGCAACATCTTTTCGCAGACGTCGAAGTCAGCGATGACACCGTCTTTCAATGGTCGCACGACCCGAATGTGGCCAGGGGTGCGGCCCATCATGCGCTTGGCCTCCATGCCGACGGCCACAAGGCGCCCGTCGGCCACGTCGACGGCCACAACTGAGGGTTCGTTGAGAACGACACCCGTGCCACGCACGTAGATCAACGTGTTGGCTGTGCCGAGATCGATCGCTATGTCTCGCCCTAGGGCCAGCGGGTTGTTCCGGGCCATGGCCAGAGCCTCCTACAACGCCGATGTTCGAGAGTCCACGAACATCTGGCTTGAATTCTACAAACTCCCGAATCGACTACAGACCGGGAAAGAAAATGCCGATTTCCCTCTCGGCCGAAGCCAGAGAGTCGCTTCCATGCACCAAGTTCTCGGTGAACAGAATTCCGAGATCTCCACGGATGGTGCCGGGCGCCGCCGATCGAGGATTCGTGGCTCCCATCATCGTGCGCACCACTTCCCAGGTGTTCTCCGGGCCTTCGAGTACCAGGGCCACCACAGGACCCCGGGACATGAATTCGACCAGCTCTGAGTAGAAGCCTTTGCCCACGTGCTCCTCGTAATGACGGGCGAGCGTGACCTGATCCAAGTGGCGAAGATCCAGAGCCACGATCTTCAGGTTCTTGGATTCGAAGCGGTTCAGGATCGTGCCGATCAGGCCGCGTTCGACGGCGTCGGGCTTCAACAAAACGAGGGTGCGGTCGGACATGGCTTCCGATCCTACCGTCAGGGCAGGATCGATCGCAGGTGCACTCTGGCGGCGCCAACCACATACAGGGATCCGGTGACGAGAATTGCATCGTCCGGTCCAGCCCCCACCCAGGCAGTTCGAAGAGCAGATTCGAGGTCAGCGACGACTTCGACTCGATCACAGCCGAGTCGATGCGCTGCATTCCCCACTTCTTCGGCCTCGAGCCCTCGCGGAGACGGAGCAGTGCAGCACACGACCCTGTCGAATTCGTCGGCGCGCAGTGCTGCGAGCAGTTCATCCGGGTCTCTGCCACGCAAGCAGCCGACAACCAGAACCCGTGCCCCAGCAGGATCGAAATCCTCGAAGAACACCGATGCGCACACGTCGGCTCCTGCGGCGTTGTGTGCGCCGTCGACGATCATCAGAGGCTGATGTCCGAGGACTTCGAAACGTCCCGGCATCCGCGCCGATGAAAACGCTTCTTGAATCACCTCGACGTCGAGCGGTCGCGCGAAGAAAGCCTCGGCTGCTGTCAACGCAACTGCAGCATTGTCGGCTTGGTGGCGCCCATGCAACGGAATGAGCAATTCGGGATAGATGGTTGTCGGGGTACGCAGCGTTGCCATTCGACCCCCAAGAGCCAACTGGTTGGCGTCGACATCGAAGTCCTCGCCTCTCAAGAGGAACGATGCCCCTCCACCTCGACGAATGATCTCGACGATGTCGGGTCGGGTCTCTCCGCACACAACCGCGCTGCCAGACTTGATGATTCCCGACTTTTCTCGAGCAATGTCAGCAAGAGTTGGACCAGCGAATTCGGTGTGATCGAGACCGATATTCGTGATGACAGCAACGCGCGCGTCGACAACATTGGTTGCGTCCCATGCACCCAGAAGCCCAACTTCGATCACCATGGCATCCACGGCCTCGTCAGCAAACCAACGGAAGGCGACTGCGGTGCAGATGTCGAAATATCCTGGACGAACACCAGCGAGAATTTCGAGATCGCTGACCGCGGAAATCTGATCGGCAAATGCTGTGTCGGAGATCGCTGTAGCGTCGATCGCCAACCGCTCGTTGACTCGCTCGAGGTGAGGGCTCGTGTAGGTACCGACTCGCAATCCCGAAGCCATCAACAGTCGAGTCACAAGTTGAGCAGTCGAACCCTTGCCGTTCGTTCCCGTGATGTGAATGACGGGTGCACAGTGTTGGGGATCTCCCATGACAGCACACAGGCGCGTGATCGTCTCGAGAGAAGGAGACTCGATGCGACCTGTCTTTTCATACGTCGCATGTGCGTCGAGGTACTCCAAAGCTTCGGAGTAGTTCACCAAGGATCTCCTCGAACGTCAGCTAGCCGCGCGACGCGGCCGTGTTGCGCGAACCGGCGCACGAGGAACGAGCGTCGGCTGTGCACGACCACGTATCACGTCGAGATCGAGGACGACCTTGGAAACGTCGGCTCGACCCGGAAGGTCGAACATCACGTTCAACAGCGTCTCTTCGAGGATTGCTCGCAGACCTCGGGCACCGGTCCCCCGCTCGAGCGCTTGTTCTGCCACCGCGTCCAAAGCTTCGGGAGTGAGCTCGAGTTCCACGTCTTCGAACTCGAAGAACTTCTGATACTGCTTGAGGAGAGCATTCTTCGGTTCGGTGAGGATCTTGATCAGTGCTGGACGATCGAGATTGTGCACAGCTCCCACCATCGGAAGGCGCCCGACGAACTCGGGGATCAAGCCGAAAGCCAAGAGGTCTTCGGGTAGAACCTGCGCGAACAACTTCCCGGCGTCCTTTTCCGCCTTCGTGCGGACATTGGCGTGGAAGCCGACGCCTTTGTGACCAATGCGCTGTTCGATGATCTTGTCGAGGCCGGCAAAGGCTCCACCGCAAATGAACAAGATGTTCGTTGTGTCGATCTGAATGAATTCCTGATGCGGATGCTTGCGGCCACCCTGAGGCGGCACGGACGCAACTGTGCCCTCCAAGATCTTGAGGAGGGCCTGCTGCACACCTTCTCCCGACACATCCCGGGTGATCGACGGATTCTCGCTCTTACGGGCAACCTTGTCGATCTCATCGATATAGATGATGCCGGTCTCGGCCTTCTTGACATCGAAGTCAGCGGCCTGGATCAGTTTGAGAAGAATGTTCTCCACATCCTCGCCCACGTACCCGGCTTCGGTGAGAGCAGTGGCATCGGCGATCGCGAAGGGAACGTTGAGCATGCGAGCAAGAGTCTGAGCGAGATGTGTCTTACCGCATCCAGTGGGTCCGAGCAGAAGGATGTTGCTCTTCGACAGTTCCACGTCTTCCCGACGCGCAATTCCCGACTCCTTCTGGTACTGAAGACGCCGGTAGTGGTTGTACACAGCGACCGCCAGCACCTTTTTCGCCTGCTCTTGACCGACCACGTAATCATCCAGGAAGGTGCAAATTTCCCGAGGCTTGGGCAGTTCCTCCAGTTTGAGGTCAGCAGCTTCGCCCACTTCCTCTTCGATGATCTCGTTGCACAGATCGATGCATTCGTCGCAGATGTAGACACCCGGACCGGCGATCAACTTCTTCACCTGCTTCTGCGACTTTCCGCAGAACGAACACTTCAGGATCTCTCCTGTGTCTCCGAATTTCGCCACGATCGCCCTTCCTTCCGGAAACAGAATGACACATTCACCCTGTTCTTCGGTTGGATGCCCGAAAAACTTGACTATTCAACGAGAGTTTCAGCGAATCGGGCCAGTCCGGTCGACAACGGTACGAGTCGAGATGACCTCGTCGATGATGCCGTACGCCACGGCTTCGTTCGCCTCCATCACGAAATCACGATCTGTGTCGGCGTGAATTCGATCGATTGGCTGGCCGGTGTGCTTGGCGAGGATTTCTTCCAACAAGTCGCGCATGCGGAAGATCTCCTTGGCCGCGATCTCGAGATCGGTCACCTGGCCGTAGCCGACCTGGCCGTAGGGCTGATGGAGAAGAATTCGACTGTGCGGAAGGGCAAGCCTCTTCCCTTTCGTCCCCGCAGCGAGAAGAACCGCTGCGGCACTGGCGGCCTGACCGAGGCAGATCGTGGCGATGTCGTTCTTGAT
>JBJTGN010000054.1:0-5832 GCA_046093905.1 Actinomycetota bacterium | reverse complement strand
ACAGAGGCCTTCAACGGAATGGTTTTCAACTTAGATGATGCCGGAATACGCGATTTTCTTCAGATCCGGCCGGCCGACGTGGACAAGACGCCGGGAGAGCGTCAACTCGTCTCTTTCTCGGTCGGCAAGGACATGCCAGTGGGGTTTGTCTACATTGTCACTAGGAAATGACCAATCAGAACTACATCAGGTCTCGCGATGCCGCTTCTGCAGTGTCGGCGTCCAAGATGGATGCATCATTGCGAAGCTGAACCCGCGGCGCTCGGCATCGACGAGGCGCTCCTCCAACTGGTCGCCATGCACTTTTCTCACATACTGAATTTCATTCCCCCGGGGTACGGCGTTGTTGAAAAAGGCAGGGTGCGCTTCGCGCATTGACTGCATCAATTCCGGGTAACTTTGCGCCGAGGAATTCGCCCAGAACCCGCTGTCGTTTGGCGCACGGCCATCAAATCCCCATAGTCGAATGTCTCGACTAAGAGTGCATCCCAATGGAAGCAGTTGATCGACCAGAACGTTGCCCAACGGAGGAAGACTAAAACACTTGGTCAGGTCTACCGCCACGTCGGTGTGAAAGCTGCTGATGCCCCGCGGAATAGGGATGAGTAGAGATTCGACAGCTTTGAATTCGGCTCGGACGACTAGATCGAAAACAGCGGGATAAACAAACAACGCGCGACCACCGGATTCGTCAAGACGCCGAAGCGCGTCGGCGCGAAAGGCGCGGGCATGGGGATTATCGCCGAAGTGGTAAAGGGCGTCGCCGGCGGTCAGAAAGACGGGTTTCAGGTGATGCCAGAGATCTCTGTCTCTGACGATCGTGTTGCACACGATCGTATGACCGTCGGAGAAAGTGCGCCCACTCGCCAAGTTCAATGATGGTCCAGTGCCGAAAATATAGGAAGGTTTGGGACCTTCGGCCGTCAGAGCGCGGACATGCGCAGTGAAGTTGAGGCGAGCTGCCTCGATGATCTTCCGGTTCGGACCGTGAACGATAGCTTCGCCCATGGTGATCAACGCCCATGCATCCAGTGGATTGGTCTCGTAATCAAGATCGGCCACCCATCGCAGCCTCCTGCGGGCAAAAGAGGAAACGGCGGCGGGATCGGCGGTAACGACCGCACTGCTGCGTAAATAGTCGAGGATGGTTGCAGTGTCGACTCTGGCTATGTCGAATTTCTCATCAAGGTGGGAAAGCAGGAACTGCAATCGCTTTTCAACTCGTACAAGCTTCTCCGAGGAGGCGGTTCCCGCGACGAGCAAAATCCGGCGCCGACGAATCGGTGCTCTCATCATGTCAACCGTCTTTGAAAAGCCGATCCTCGCAGTGATTTTCGCGCGCTCGCCAATCGGAAGTGAGTAGCGGCTCATCTGATTCTCTCCCGGCGCAACGCCGGAGACATTCGGACAAGCATCCGGTTCTCAACCATGAGCAAGATCGTCGACAAATCGCCGCAGCCGGGAACCATATTTATCCAGGCATACGGCGGCATCAGCCTCGTTGCGGAAACACATGACATTCCCCCAGCAAGCCCCGATATCCATCGGCGGTGCGGCGAATAGACCCCGCCATCGGTGTTGTGATCCGTATTCGACGATGGGTTCCCATACCGAGTAGACGAGGTGGTAACCCTGATCGGCGACGTATGCACTGCTAGTTGCAAGCGTGTGCCCCAGGGGTAGAGTCTTTCGGTCCTCGAATTCATACAGGATGAACTGGGGAGCGTAGTTCCAATCGAACCCCTTGAGCGCGAAATAGTCGAACCCCTCGATATCCACTTTGAGGAAATCGACGTTCCGCACTCCGCGAGCATGGAGATCCTCGGCGAGAGTGACAACTTGGACCTGCACCGCCGGCTCGTGCGACTCATGAAACGGCGTGAGAGTGCTGATCCCCGAGGATACCGGCGAAGTAAAGAGCGACATAGACTCGGCAGGGGTGTTGGACACCGCAGCACTCGAAAGTTGAACGCGTGACTGGGCACCGATCTTCCTGATGAAGTGCTCACGATTCACTGGATCGGGCTCGTAGGCCACGACCGACCAGCCCATCTCCAAGAAACGTGCTGTCACCAATCCGAAGTTTGCGCCGACGTCAACGAGCACCGGAGTCGTTCCCGCAACCTGTGCGGGAGCCAACCTTGCGATGATTTCGGCTTCATCGATCCAGTGCGGGTTCACCAGCGCACGCCTCGTCACGCGCAAACGTGCCCTGACAGGCGCGGGAAGCCCCGAAAGGACTGCTGACCTGATCTTTCCCACAATGCAAAGAATCTAACATCATGACGCCTAGCGCTGACCTTGGAGCCAGCGTATCGCGATGTACCTCCGCGGGAACTGTCGGCCCGAGCAGGATAAAATTGGAATAGTTCCCACTGCGAGTTACCCAACAGCATTCGGCAGGGGGTGAGGAGGTTTTCATGCTGCACGCTATCGGCACTCCCGGTCGGCTGATTGCCCGCTAGTGTCACGACACATCCTCATTTTGGTGGAAAACCTTTCAGTGCCGTTCGACCGCAGGGTTTGGCAGGAGAGTCGCGCACTCGTGGACGCAGGATTTCGCGTGACCGTAATCTGTCCCACCGGTCTCAACCGCGACCACACTCTAGAGGAGACCATCGACAACGTCCGGATATTGCGTTATCGGCTGCGGCCTGCCGCTGGCGGCCCGGCGGGATACATTCGCGAGTACGGCCTCGCTTTGTGGCACACCATGCTGTTGGCTGCGAAGGTTCGTCGCGAAGGACCGGTCGATGCTGTCCACGCGTGTAATCCGCCGGACCTGCTGTTCCTGGTCGCGTTGATGCTGCGCCCCTTCGGTGCGCGGTTCGTCTTTGATCATCATGATCTTGTGCCTGAGCTGTTCCAATCCCGTTTCCCTGGCTCTCGGCGGGCTTTATACAAGCTGACGCGGTTGGTCGAACGCCTCACTTTCGCCGCCGCCGATGCGGTGATATCGACGAACGAGAGTTACCGCCAAGTCGCTATCGAACGGGGAAGGGTTCCGGTTGGGAACGTCACGGTGGTACGCAGCGCTCCTGATCTGAATAGGTTCGTGCCCCAACCAGCGGATGCCGCGCTCTCGCACGGAAAGACGTTCCTACTCGCTTACCTGGGCGTCATGGGGCCGCAGGACGGCGTCGACTACGCATTGCGCGCGTTGGAGATATTGCGTAACGACCTCGGGCGGGATGATTTTTACTGCATCTTCATGGGCGCGGGGGATTGCTACGACGAAATGGTATCTCTGAGCGCGCGATTGGGCATCGACGACATCGTCGAGTTTCCTGGACGGGTCCCAGACGAGTTTGTACAGCGCTGCCTCTCCACAGCGGACGTATGCCTGTCACCCGATCCGGAAAACCCTCTCAACGACGTATCGACAATGAACAAAATACTGGAGTACATGGCGATGGGCAGATCCATCGTCTCTTTCAACTTGGCCGAGGCTCGCGTTTCAGCCGGAGACGCCGCTGTCTACGTTCCCGGTAACGATGAACTCGCATTCGCACGAGCAATCGATACCCTGCTTCGAGCTCCGCAACGGCGGCATCTGATGGGCGAACTCGGGAGGCGACGCATCGAGGGTCAATTGTCATGGGAGTTCTCGCGACGCGAACTCGTCGAGTTCTACCGACGATTACTGCCGGAGTAAACGCGCGCACTTTGGTTTCCATTGCAATAGGGATGAGAGGCGAAATACGGTGACTGGCGCCGAAGGGCGGAGAGCTCTATTAGTCATTATCACATATAACTCCTTTGACCTGCTACCCGATATCGCCGAATCAATCCGCGAGTTCGAATCCGACAACCCGGGAAATTTCGCGCTAGTCATTGAAAACTCCGGTGACCGACACGTCGGCGACTACTTTGCTTCGAATCTGGAGTCGAAGCGAGTCTTCGTGCACGTATCAGATACCAATCTTGGATTCAGTCACGGAGTTAATGCCGCCTACGCTCTGGCACAGGAAATATGGGGGCGGTTCGACTTCGTCGTACTCCTCAATCCGGATGTGTTATCGGCAGGCCGTACCGTAAGCGAACTCGTAAACCGGGCATCGCGTGATTCGGAGGCGGAGTACGGCATTTGGAGTGCGCCTCTGCGAAATGAGCAGGGCCGGTTCGACAAAGGATGCGCGCGACGCGAGTGGAACCTTCGGCGTCTCTTCAGTGATCTTCTGGGATACCCGCCTCTTGCGAAGGTGCTGATGACCTCCTCCCGTCACCTGACTCAGCAAGAGATTGAGCATGACCAAAGCGAACTTGCGCTGGTCAGCGGTGCACTGATGTGCATCAGGGCTCGGATTTTCGCAGACGGATTAGATACATACCTCCCCATGTACCTTGAAGATCAGGAGATTTGCCTCCGAAGTATCAGGAACGGGTTAAAAGTTCATCTCTACCCAGACTTGGAGGCTATCCACCTCGGCGGAGTTAGTCGCAAATCAAATCCCAGCGTCCAGCGCGCACTAAGGATCATGGAGAACGTCGAGGCGCCAGTCCAGTGCATGTGTCGTATTCAGGGTTACAGCCTCACGACTGTCCGACCTGTCGTGTTTTTCGGTGGACTAGCACGACTCGCCATTGCGCCGATTGTCGCCGGCTTCCACGTCTTGTTCCGGCGTGCAGATGTCAATGATCGATCCGCTTGGCTTTCAGACCAGTTCAAGCTCGGCTATTGGTCGGCATGGTGGGCCGTGCGCGGAAAGTATCACGAGAGCGAGATATCGCTTTCGGAGTATTTCCGCGAGTACGCCCGAGAGTAGCGGTGGAAGATGGCAAATCGCCGCAATGTTGTCTCCATCGCCTTCATGCTCCCCTACCAGGGAGTGGACCATGCTGGCGGGGAATTTCTGCTTCGGCACTACCGCGTATTGGCGGATCGGTGCTCGGGTGTGACCGCATTTGGTCCGGATTTCGAGACCAACCTGACCGCGGTTGAACGCGGCATCGGCTCGGATTTTCCGTCTTACCACGCTGAGGTGGTGAGGTTTCCCCGATGGCGTAAGACTCTGCTCGGCAAGATCATCGCCCGTTTCTTCTTCATCACCGTTCCGGTGCTTCCGGATATCGGTGCCGTCGCGTCGTGTTGGGTTTCCGAATCGCTGCGCGACCGGCTACGGACCGCGGATATCGTGGAATTGCAGTGGTTCGAATATTTTTACTTCGCAAGGCTTGTGCGCCGAGTTAATCCCAGCGCTGAGATTGTGGCCGTCAACCACGACGTTCCGAGCCAGCGAATCGAGCGCAGCCTGGCCAACTGGCCGGCGCCACTCCGCCGGATGTACATCGCGTACGTCGCATGGCTGGAGTGCAGGCTCCTCAGTGGTATCGAACTCGTCGCGGCACTTAGCTTGAAGGATGCCGAACTGCTGAAGCACCGCACTTCGGTGCCGGTGACGGTGCTTCACCCTCCGATTGATTTTGACCGCTCCGCTCAGTCGGCCATTGAGGCCGGTCGGATACCACCAAATGCAGACGGATCGTTCGGATTCGTCGGCGCTCTTCACCGCCGCGAGAATGATGACGCGGCACGCTGGCTTTTATCCGAGATATGGCCAGCGGTTATTGAAAGGAGCCCTACGGCAAGCCTCTACATCGTCGGCTCAAAGCCTTCCGAGGAGCTGCAGGCCGCTGCCAGCCGATTCCCTGACTCGGTAACTCTTACCGGATATGTCGAGGATATCGATTCCTTTTACGACAAGTTCAGTACCGCTGTTATACCGCTTCGATACGGTGCGGGTATCAAATTCAAGACGGTTTCGGCCGTCCTCGCACGTAAGAATGTTGTTGCTACACCTATCGCCGTCGAGGGCACGCTGCCCGACGATT
>JBJTGN010000053.1:0-1766 GCA_046093905.1 Actinomycetota bacterium | reverse complement strand
CAGGGTGGGCATTGCATTCTCCGTTCACATGAGGACGACCTGACAATAGGTCCCGACCTCCCGGGAACTGCTGGTGAGTTGCGAACTGGCTCTGAACCGGGGCTGTCAGCGGGTGATTCGAGATGCGATTGCTGCACCGATCTGCTGAGTCGTGCCTTCGGATGGCTCCTGACATGCAGTCCGAATGCGATCGGCTGCAGCGGATTCGCCGAGGAAGTCGAGCATCAGCGCCGCAGACAGGATCGCCGCGGTTGGATTGGCTTTTCCGGTTCCGACGATGTCCGGGGCGGAGCCGTGCACGGGTTCGAACATGCTCGGCCCGGTACGAGCCGGGTTGAGGTTGGCCGACGAGGCGAGGCCGATGCCGCCAGAGACAGCACCGCCGAGGTCGGTGAGGATGTCACCGAAAAGGTTGTCTGTGACGATCACGTCGTAGCGATGGGGGTCCTGGACGAAATAGATGCATGCCGCATCGACGTGGTTGTAGGCGGTCCCGACGTTCGGGTACTCGGCTGCCACTTCGTTGAACGTCCGCTCCCAGAGATTGCCGGCGAACGTGAGCACGTTGGTCTTGTGCACGAGCGTGACATGCTTGCGCTGACGTGACGATGCGAGTTCGAACGCGTAGCGAATGCAGCGCTCGACACCCATCCGAGTATTCACACTTCCCTGAGTCGCAACTTCGTGAGGAGTTCCCCGCCGCAGAACCCCGCCTTCGCCGACATAGGGACCTTCGGTGTTCTCACGGATGACGATGAAGTCGTGAGGAACCGTGTGGCCAGGAGCGGTTCCGACGAAGGGCCGCTGATTGACATAGAGGTCGAGTTCGAAGCGCATCTTCAACAGGAGTCCGCGCTCGATCACTCCCGGTGGGACATCGGGGGTTCCCACTGCTCCGAGCAGGATCGCATCGAAAGAGCGCAACTGGTCCAAGGTCGCATCGGACAGGATCTCGCCGTCACGCAGGTACCGCGACCCGCCGAGATCGAAATCCGTGGTGTCGATCGCCACCCCAGCGGCACGAACCACGTCGAGAGCTACAGATGTCACCTCCGGGCCGATTCCGTCTCCGCCGATGACGGCAATGCGATGGGCTGATCCGGAGGCTGCTCGAGAAGTCATATGTCTCACATCGTATGTCCCACTTCGTGGCTGTGTCCTGAGCGAGCAACCCGGGAACTCACTATCCATGAAACCACGAGCCGTGAACCCGTGATTCGTGAACCCGTGATTCGTGAACCCATGATTCGTGAACCCATGGTTCGTGAACACTGTCTCCTGGCGGGAATTCTGAACCAGAAGCGAAACCGACTCCGTTACCCTGTGGACATGGCCAAGGTCCACCATCTCACGCAAGCGGCGCTCGAGCGCCTGCAGGCCGAGCATCACGACCTCACCACGCGCGGCCGGATCGAAGTTGCCGAGAAGATCGAACGGGCCCGTGAACTCGGGGACCTCTCCGAAAATGGCGATTATCACGCCGCCAAGGACGAACAAGGTCACATGGAAGGGCGTATCCGCCATCTCGAGTCGATTCTCGAGAACTACTCACTCGTCGAAGCAGACGATGGGGATCTTGTCGGACCCGGCAAGATCGTCACCCTGTCGATCGATGGCGACGAACCCGAGACCTATTACCTCGGATCTCACGAAGAGCAGTACGAAGGGGCGGCGACGATGACCCCCGAATCGGCTCTCGGTCAAGCAATCGTCGGCAAGCGCACCAATGAGACGTGCCAGTACACCACTCCGAACGGTCACACCCT
>JBJTGN010000052.1:0-9245 GCA_046093905.1 Actinomycetota bacterium | reverse complement strand
GCACCCAACATCGTGAGCGCTTCCTGGCCGTTCACATGCGTTGCGAATGCAGCGTCGAATCCGAGATCCTCTGCGAGACGAAACCGCCGGACAGCTTCGCGCGCTCCCGGAGGCCTCAGCAGAAATGCTCCGAGTCGAGTCTTCATGTCAATTCCCCTGTTCCGAGCCGGGATACGAGTTGCCATAATTCTCCGAGAAGACGAGTTGATCGAGCGGCATGCGGTTCAACTTCTTCGGAAAAGATTCCTCCGGATACCCGACGAGGATGTGACACGCGCACATCACATCATCGGGACGACCGAGCAGTTCGGAGACGTGTTGCTCGCAAATCACGATCCAGCGAACGGGTTGGCGATTGCCGCCCGATGGACCGAATCGTGCGGCTTCGAGAGCTGCCAACAGGACGTCGTTCGGGACATCCCTCGTGGACTGGTACCGCATCGACCCTGTCGTGCGTATGGCCTGCAGCACTATCTCTGCTTGTGCGAGATGCGACGGTTCTGGCTGCTTCATGACTTCCCCCATTTCTGGAGAAAATCTAACGAACGTTCGGTCGGTCACTCAAATGGGGAGTGGGCTTCCCACAACCATGTCGGTGCCCAGTTGCGATGGCGGTACTCGGACGCGAAAGAGCCCTCGCCTACTCACTGACGAGGGCTCCATCCCGCTCTGAGAGAACGGATCAGATTGTTTCGAGTTGGCAGTTACTTGTTCGCTGCGGCCATCGAGCCGAGGCTGTCCATCTTCCGGTTCGAGAAGCCGATGGAAATCACGAGGACCAACAAGGAAGCTCCGGCAACGATGTACCTCTGAGCGTTGTTGTCCTGCATGCTGATGATGGCCGGCAAGATGAGCAGCGAGACCAGGTTCATCACCTTGATCAGCGGGTTCAGCGCCGGACCAGCTGTGTCCTTGAACGGATCTCCCACCGTGTCACCGATGACAGCGGCCTTGTGGGCTTCACTGCCCTTTCCGCCATGGTGACCGTCTTCGATGTACTTCTTCGAGTTGTCCCATGCGCCACCTGCGTTCGACAAGTAGTTGGCCATCAACTGACCGACGAGGATGACGGCAGCGAGGAATGCTCCCAGTGCCTGCCAGCCGACGCCGAAGCCGATCACAACAGGAGTGAGGACCGCAAGAAGGGCCGGCGTCGTGAGCTCACGGAGCGACGCCTTGGTGCAGATGTCGATGACCGGTGCGTAGTCGGGCTTCTTCGTTCCCGCCATGATCTTGCCGTCGGCGAACTGGTTGCGCACTTCTTGCACAACGACGCCGGCGGTACGACCAACCGCACGGATAGCGAGCGCCGAGAACAGGAACGGAACAGCTCCACCGATGAGCAGTCCGATGAACACCTTCGGATCTGCCACGTTGATCTGGAGCTCCAGCTCCTTGAACACGCCGTCCTTCAGGTTCTCCGCAACGACACCGAGTTCGGCTCCGGCGATCTCGATGTAGGAAGCGAACAGAGCAACGGCCGCAATCACGGCTGAACCAATCGCAAAGCCCTTGGTCACTGCCTTGGTGGTGTTACCGACAGCGTCGAGGCTGACCATGATGCGCTCTGGCTCACCATGGAACTCACCGGACATCTCTGCGATTCCAGCAGCGTTGTCCGAAACCGGACCGAAGGTGTCTTCCGAAACGATCACGCCGGTGGTTGCGAGCATGCCCATTCCGCACAGAGCGACGAGGTAGAGCGAGAAGGTGAGGTTGCCGTTACCAAGCGCAAGGGCCACACCGATGGCAATGGCGATTGCCACAACTGCGTACACCGAGCTCTCGAGACCTGCAGACGTTCCGGAAAGAACGACCGTTGCTGGACCGGTCTCGGCGGACTCAGCGATTTCCTTGACGGGCGCGTAGTGCGTTGCGGTGTAGTACTCGGTGAGACGGCTCACGAGCTGTGCCAGGACAAGCCCGATGGCAACTGCGCCGAAGCACTTCCAGCCGGCATTGTCGTAGTCGTTTCCGACATATCCCAATGCCACCGCCAATGTTCCTGCAAGCGTCAGAACTCCTGCGACCAGGAAGCCTCGGTTGATGGGCTTCAACGGATCGGTCTCGTTTGCACGAGCCTTCACGGCGAAAACGCCGGCGATCGAAGCCACCACGCCGATGGCACGAGCAGCCAACGGGAAAACCAGACCGAGAGCAGGGTTGGCGCCGATCGAGTTGAACGCCGCCACACCGAGGATGATCGACGCAACGAGCGTGACTTCGTAACTCTCGAAGAGGTCCGCAGCCATACCGGCGCAGTCACCGACGTTGTCTCCCACGTTGTCGGCAATGGTTGCGGGGTTACGCGGATCGTCTTCGGGGATTCCGGCTTCGACCTTGCCGACCAGGTCGGCTCCGACGTCAGCAGCCTTGGTGAAGATGCCACCGCCGACTCGCAAGAACAGTGCGATCAGCTAGCCGCCGAAACCGAAGCCGACGAGAATCACCGATGACGTGTTCTGGAAAGCCATGATGATTGCGGTGGCGCCGAGAAGTCCGAGGCCGACCGTGAACATGCCGGCGACGCCACCCGTGCGGAATGCAACGGTCAATGCGCGCGGCATGCTGCCGGAGAGAGCTGCGGCCGCTGTGCGGACGTTGCCGCGGGTTGCCAAGGTCATTCCGATGTATCCGGTCAGACCCGAAGCGAAACATCCGAGGATGAATGCCAATGTGCGCCACAGTCCTGACTGAACGAAGGACAGAGCTGACGTCTCATCAGGCTTGACAATCTCAGTCGATGTCACGAACACGATCGCGGCGAGAGGAATCAAGATGACAGCGATCGTCTTGAACTGACGCTTCAAGTACGCCCAAGCGCCTTCCTGAATCGCGCCTGCGATCTCGCGCATCTTCGGCGAGCCCTCGTCTTCCGCTAATACTTTGCGAACGAGGATAAAGCCGACGAGCAGGGCAAGGAGTGCTGCGGCGACCGACAAGAACAGGACTGCCCACTCACCACCCTTGAGTTCGAAAGACTGCCATCCGCCTTCTGCGGCCAATATCGGATTCACCAGAACTCACCTCTTGACATCCTGGGACGACCCCTGCGGTCGCCCACCCGGGGACAGAGCGAGTGTAGAGAATGAAGCGGTCACGGGACGACTTTTCGAGAAGGTCTGCTGCGATCCCCAGTCCCGCGTCGAATCGATGTGACGGTCGGTGTAGCAGCCCTCAGCGGAATTCCAGCCCTGCGAACTCCCCAGTGGATCGCCATTCGGCGATGTAGTCGAACCAGGCGGCCGGTCCGAGCGGGTATCCGCCGCCATTCAGTTTGTGGCGCCTCTCGAGCGGCCGGCCTTCATTGTTGTAGTAGCCAGGCGTGCACTCGGAACCCCCGATGATGCGAACTGGGGCGGACTCGATCTGAGCAACCCAGTCCCGCTCGGCTTGGGGGGCGCACTCGATCTGTTTCGCACCGACCCGTTCGCCCTCGCTCAGGATCGCAGCCATGGTGAGACCGATATCCGGATAGTTACTCGTGACGTTCGAAACGAAGTTCGAGGCTTGAGCAAATCCGACAACGAAGAGATTCGGAAATCCATGAACGTGCATGCCATGAAAGCTCTGCATTCCATCCGCCCACTTGTCCGTCAGGGTGCGACCGTGACGACCAATGATTTCGAAGCCCGCACGGCGGGTGTACTCGGTATTGACCTCGAACCCGGAGGCGTAGACGATGCAATCCACTTCGTAGTGGACGCCATCCACCCACAGACCCGTGGCGTCGATTCTCTCGACACCCTTTCCGTTCGTGTCGACGAGATGGACATTGGGTCGGTTGAAAGTCTGCAGGTATTCGTCGTGGAAGCACGGTCTCTTGCACAGCTGGCGATACCAGGCCTTCAACCCCGTCGCTGCCTCGGGATTCTCGACGATCGCATCCACACGTCGACGAATCTCTTCCATCTTTTCGTCGTCGCTGTCTTCGTACGCCTTACGAAACGACTCGGGTGTGAACTCTGCACCATTAGCGATGGCCTCGACCATTCGGTCGCGAATGCGTTTCGAGATATCAGTCCAACCGTCCATCACCAGGTCTTCATCGGCAAAGCCCCCCGACTGCAGTAGGAGGAAATTACGCAACCAGTTGTTCTGCCAACCCTCGCCGAGCGATGCGAACCATGCCGGGTCGATCGGATGATTGTTGCGTTCATCGATCGCTGACGGCGTGCGTTGGAAGACGAAGAGACTCTTCGAGTCGCGCCCGAGTGGCGGGATGCATTGAACAGCGGTTGCTCCAGTACCGATGATGGCAACACGCTTATCGGCCAGTTTCGTCATGGGCGCACCTTCGTAGGAGCCGCCCGTGTAGGAGTAATCCCAGCGCGACGTGTGAAAGGAGTGCCCGGTGAATTCCTCGATGCCCGGAATTCCCGGCAACTTCGGACGATTCAACGGACCCGTTGCCGTCGCAACGTACTGTGCGGTGAATCTGTCCCCCCGGTCGGTTTCGATGACCCAGACCGACGTCGATTCATCCCAGGTGAGCGTTCGAACGTGTGTCGAGAAGACAGCCTTCTCGTACAGGTCGTACTTCTCGGCAATTCGCTTCGCGTGATTCCAGATCTCTGGCGCCTGGACGTACTTCTGAGAAGGCATGTGTCCGGTTTCTTCCAACAGTGGCAAATACACCATCGCTGCCGTGTCGCACATTGCGCCGGGATACCGGTTCCAGTACCAGACTCCACCGAAGTCTCCGGCCCCCTCGACGATGCGGAAGTCGTCGAAAGCCGCTTCACGAAGTCGAGCACCAATGCACACTCCAGCGAATCCTCCACCGACGAACAACAGTTTCACGTGATCGGTGAGCGGCGCTCGATCGACTCGGAACGTGTATGGATCCTCCTCGAGATATGCGAATGATCCAATGGGTTCGAGGTATTGATCGGGACCATCCGGACGGAGTCGCTTGTCACGCTCTTCGCGGTACTTGGTACGCAGAGCCTCACGATCTGCCTCGGAGAGATTCACCACGTCGGCCATCGCCCAACCCCCATTTCCCATATCGCCCGAGTGGGTCGGCCGATACAGCCCAATGTTGCACCCGATGATTGCACGACGAGCACGGGTGTCGCGCACGGCGTTCTGATCCATCACGACTCTGATCGTTCGAAACGGCTCCAGCGATGCATACCGAACGAAGAGTCCTCGTGCATTGCTCGTACGAGAGTGACAGGGTGGGCGAAGCGCTCGTCGAACGTGGCTTGAAGTCGAGCTTGGATCTCGCCGTCCGCCACACGCTTCCACGACTCCATCGATTCCCACACGAACACGATCGTGACCTCTCCCGGCCGAGAGTCATCGAGCCAGACTTCTTTCGACAGAAATGGGACACGTTCGAACCCCTCGAGCAGTGCCTCACCCAGAGTCCAAACGTCATGGTCGACGCGCAAGAACTCATCGAGATGAGTCGGGTCGACGGAAAAGACGAGCACTTCGACGGGCAGTCTTTCGGAACACCGATACGTGTACCGCGGCTCACTCACGCACGAATCATATTCGTGACACAGCGCGTCGATCTCTGGTCTCACTTTCCGATCTGCTTCCGAGATCTGCGAAAACGATCGAGGACAACGACCATCGAATACTTAGACGAGTACGCCTTGAACAATCATCCAGTCGTAAACAGCGTGCAGAACGATGCATGTGACGAGCGTTCCGCTCGCCCTGCGCAGCGCGAAGAACACCATCCCCAGAAGTGCCGTCACCACTACCTGCCGAATCGTCATCGACAGGCTCTGCCCGAGTAGCCAATTCGGCAGGTGAAACAGACCGAAGAGCACAGAGGATGCAATCAGGGCGAAACCATCTTTGTTCCATGTCCGACGCGCGCCGGCGACGATGATGCCACGAAACGTGATCTCCTCCGTCACGCCGACGAGAAGCATCGTCAGCGTCATTCCGATCCAGTAATTGGTCGAAGCATCGCCGAGTCCATCATTGGCGAAGACGCCGATACCCGCTGCGAGCAGGAGCACCGGTGGTAACAAGAGCCACTTTCGCTGAGAACGAACCCGATCTCGCAAGATTTCGCTCCACATCCCCATCCGCGAGATGTACACACTCTGCAGAATCAGCACGGCGGTGAGCGGCAGCACGAATTGACGAACCCACGGTGTCGACGCATCACCGAGAAGGTCGTAGTCGACACGGTCTCCCCCAGGTGCAATGAGGACGAGTCCAGTCCACACGATGACATGAACGACGAAGAATCCGAGCGCCCCCAACATGAGCGAGATCGTAGATGTTGCATCGAGCACAACCTGCTTCATCGATGCCGAGCGGAGTTCGATATCCTGCGCGCGTCGTGACAGATCGGACGCTTCGCCCTCAGATTCCTCCCCCTGGTTCACATGGTGGAGATTCTTGGAGCCTTTCCAAAGCGTTGAAGGTCGATCCTGCCCAGATCATCGATCTCTCAGCAAGCATGAATCCATTCGCTCCGCCAGCCGCGGACATCATCGGTCGAATTGTGGTCGATCGCCCGGAGGTGCTCGCTCGCTATCCCGATGAGGGCGAGGCGACGAAGCATCCGAATCAGCTCGAGTTTGGGATGAGGCGTTCTATCCGATTGCCACCGGTACGTGGACGCGTGGCGACGACTCGAGTTGGCGACTCGGTTCATTGACAAAGGTCTGGTCCTGTCCGGGTTTGCGTCTCGGCTTCGTCATTGCTCCGACATCACAGTTGGCCGACTCCATCAGGGAGGTTCAGCCACGTTGGTCCGTGAATGCGCTCGCGCTTGCGGCACTTCCCGAACTCCTCGAACTCACCGACCTTCCGCGATGGAGCGAAGACATTCGAGCACTGCGCGCCCAATTCATGTCTCACCTCGTCGAGCTCGGATTTGTCGTCCACGACACGCACGTCAACTGGCTTCTCGTTCATCGCGAGGGACTTCGCGAGGCCCTCGCCCCACACCGAGTTCTGGTTCGTGACTGCACGTCGTTCGGTCTCGACGGCATCGCTCGAGTTGCCCTCCCCCATCCCGCACAGATGGAAGATGTTCTTCGGGCGTTCGAGATCGTCCGACCATGACTGCTCTCGGAACTGCAAGCGGCATCGCAATCGATCAGCTCGTCGGTGAGCCTCCTGTCGCCTTGCATCCGGTTGCCCACTTCGGTTCGATCATGCAGGCACTGGAACGTCGCATCTATCGCGACCGTCGTCTGAAAGGAGTTGGTCACCTTCTCGCGGGGGTCACGATTGCTACGAGTGCAGGGATTCTCACCCGCCGCCTGTTCGGCCGACACGTAAGCACCGCATTTGCTGTTGCAATCTGCGCAGCGGGTCGAATGCTCGATGATGAGGCCCGGCACGTGGCGAACCATCTCCGCGAGGGCGACATCGATTCGGCTCGTCAGCGTGTCCGATCGCTCGTCGGTCGGAACAGCGACGCCCTCGACGAGGAGGAGCTTGCACGAGCAGTGATCGAGTCGGTCGCTGAGAACCTGGTCGACGCTGTCACGGCTACTTCCTGGTCGGCAGCCATCGCCGGCTCGACTGGTGCTTTCGTCCACCGTGCCGTGAACACACTCGACGCAATGGTCGGGCATCATGATGAGCGATACGAGAACTTCGGGTGGGCTTCGGCACGGTTGGACGATGTCCTCAATTTCCTCCCATCAAGAGCAACTGCGCTTGCAATCTGTATTGCTCGGCCTCGCCGCGCCCGTCGCATCTGGCACATTGTGCGGCGAGATGCGCACCGCCATCCGTCTCCGAACGGAGGAATCGTGGAGGCCGCATTTGCAGCAGCCCTCGACATCCGACTGGGTGGCGTCAACACGTACGGGGAAACCATCGAAGATCGAGGTTTTCTCGGCGATGGCCGCCCACCTACCGTCGACGACATCGAATTGGCTCTTCGTCTCCGCCGACACACCACGCTGATCACGGTTGGGGTCGGTTCCCTGATCCCATTTCTCCGAATGATGCGTCGATGGAGACCCGAATGGTGAGTGCCATCGGTTTCTGCGGGGACGACTATCGCCGTAGCCTGACAATGTCATGAATTCGGGTCAACACGGTCTTGCCGAGCACCTCAGGTCCCTCGAGGCCGAGTCGATCCATATCTTGCGCGAAGCCGTGGCCGAATCCGACAGGCCGATCATGCTGTATTCGATCGGCAAGGACAGTTCGGTGATGCTGCATCTTGCGAAAAAGGCTTTCGCCCCCGGACCGATCCCCTTTCCCCTTCTGCACGTCGACACCACATGGAAATTCCGCGCGATGTACGCGTTTCGCGAGTTGATGGCCGATCGGTACCAAGTCGAGATCGTGCGACATGTGAACCAGGACTGCGTCGAGCGAAACATCAATCCATTCGATCATGGGTCGTCGATGCATACCGACCTCTGGAAGACCGAAGGGCTGAAACAGGCTCTCGACCTGTACGGATTCGACCTGGCGTTCGGTGGTGCGCGACGCGACGAAGAGAAGAGTCGAGCCAAAGAGCGAGTGTTCTCACTTCGATCGGCGAATCACCAGTGGGATCCCCGAGCTCAACGACCTGAACTCTGGAACCTTTACAACGCGCGCCACTCCTCAGGTGAGTCGCTGCGAGTCTTTCCGTTGTCGAACTGGACGGAGTTGGATGTGTGGGAGTACATCCGGGCCGAGGACATCCCCGTCGTCCCGCTGTACTTCGCCGAAGAGCGCCCCGTCGTCGAGCGGTCGGGAACATGGATCATGGTCGATGACCAGCGCATGCGTCTCGAACCCGGCGAAGAACCACAGATGCGTCGGGTCCGATTCCGAACTCTTGGTTGTTACCCACTCACGGGTGCGGTCGAGTCCGACGCGCGGACGCTCGATGAGATCATCGACGAAATGAGATCGAGCGAATTCAGCGAACGTCAAGGTCGACTCATTGACCACGATGGAGCAGGTTCGATGGAGAAGAAGAAGCAAGATGGCTACTTCTGACACTCTGCAGTCCGACCTCGCCCGCATTCTGACCTGCGGCAGCGTCGATGACGGCAAATCGACGCTGATCGGTCGACTGCTCTTCGAATCGAAGGCCGTGTTCACCGATCACCTGCGAGCTCTCGAGACCGATTCGCGCAAGCACGGCACCCAGGGTGAGCACCTGGATCTCGCCCTCCTCCTCGATGGTCTGCAGGCGGAACGGGAACAAGGCATCACGATCGACGTGGCCTATCGACACTTCGCGACTCACAAGCGGCGTTTCATTCTGGCCGATGCACCAGGTCACCAGCAGTACACGCGCAACATGG
>JBJTGN010000051.1:0-4924 GCA_046093905.1 Actinomycetota bacterium | reverse complement strand
GTCACGAACTGCGCCTGCGCCCGCCGTGCGATGTCCACGAGAGCATCGAGTCGACTCTGCCAGTCGTCGTCTGAGAAGGCAGCCCATTCGGCAACCGACCCACCTGCTACCAACAAGTGCCGCAGCGGCGTCTTCTCCTGCGGCTTTCGTCTCGACACAGTTCCATTGTGACGCGTTCTCACCCATGGAACGCGTCACAGCGACCACATGGCAGCCCAGTTCGTTCCTTTCCAGGACAGACGATTCACCGAACCGACCTCCGGGATCCCTGGGGTCACAAGGGACTACCGTGAAGTCTCGTGCACGTGGCATGCATCATGGACGGAAACGGTCGCTGGGCTCAGCGCCAGGGCCTGGCGCGCACTGCTGGTCACACTGCCGGCGAGGAGAACTTGGCCGCCGTGGTTCGACTCAGCGTTGCACGAGACGTCGACTACCTCACCGTTTTCGGTTTTTCGACCGAGAACTGGGTCAGACCTCGACAGGAGGTTCGCCACATCCTCGGTCTCCACGAGCGCCTGTTCGGACGGCTCGATGAGCTGAACGCCAACAACGTTCGTGTCCGATGGATCGGTCGACCATTCGATGATCGACGTTCCCGTACACCGCGCCATGTGCGACGAGCGATACAGCGAGCAATCGACGACACACGGCACAACACGGGAATGACTCTGACCGTTGCATTCGACTACGGCAGTCGAGCCGAAATCACCGACGCAGCTCGGAGAGTCATCGCTTCGGGATCCCCGACGACGGTCGAGGCCATGAATGCTCACATGTACGATCCAGATCTTCCGAAGGTCGACGTCATGGTTCGAACCTCTGGCGAAATGCGTGTCTCCAACTTCCTTCTCTGGCAGAGCGTTGGAGCGGCCATCTACTTCACCGAGCACACGTGGCCCGAGTTCGACGCGCCCGACCTCGATGCCGCGATTGCACTCGCCCGCGACCAGCATCACCCATCGTGACCGAGCCATCGGTCGAGACCGCTCTCGAAATCGCAGTCTCTGCTCTGCCGACGTCCGAAGTTCGGCCGGGACAACTCGCAATGGCTCAGGCGGTGGCCGTCGCTCTCCGGGATCGGCGACATCTGGTCGTTCAAGCTGGTACGGGAACCGGAAAGACGCTTGCGTATCTCGTGCCGGCATTCCTGAGTGGCTACAGGATCGTCATCACGACGGCGACCAAAGCTCTTCAGGACCAGTTGGCTGACAAGGATCTTCCGCTTCTCGTCCAGGAACTGGTACCGGTCCTCGGGCGTGACATCACGTGGGCAGTGCTCAAGGGCCGCAACAACTATTTGTGCCGCCAACGTGTCACCGAGATCGAGGCTCGGAACTCGGGTTCGGAGGGAGGTTCCGCGTCCGAGTCACTCTTCGAACTCGACGACATGTCGGAGTTGAATCGTCGCGATGTCGCTCGCCTCGTGGAATGGGGAGAGCGAACGGCAACGGGTGATCGAGCGGAACTGACATGGTCGACCAGTGATGCATCGTGGCGAGCTGTCAGCGTGGGGTCCGACGAATGTCCGGGTGCGAGCAAATGTCCCTCAGGGGATTCGTGTTTCGCGGAACTGGCACGCTTCCATGCCAGCGAAGCAGACATCATCGTCGTCAATACCCACTTGTATGGAGCTCACGTCGCATCCGGTGGAGCCTTACTACCCGAACACGAGTTTCTCGTGGTCGACGAAGCACACGGACTCGAAGACACGATGAGCGACTCGGTTGCAATTTCACTCGGAGCCGGACGCCTCAATTTTCTTGCGGCAGCTCTTCGGCGGATCATCGATGACGCCGTGTTGATGACTCGGCTCGCTCATGCTTCGGACACACTCGGCGAACAACTCTCACCCCTCGCCGGAAACAGACTCTCCATCCCGCTTCCCTCCGACATCGTCGACACTCTCGTCGACCTCCGAGGAATTGCGATGGATGCACTCGAGATCCTTCGAAAGGTCGACTCGAAGGATGAACCGACTCAGCAGCGCAGACTGCGCGCCCAGTCACTGTCCACGCGTCTTGTCGAAGACCTCGACAAGGCATTGGGAATCACATCGTCATCAGTCCCTTTTGTGACCGGTTTCGAGCGCAGTGCACGGCTGGACATCGCCCCACTCGATGTCGGACCGGTCTTGAAGGAATCGGTATGGAGCAAGACCACCGCGATCCTCACGAGCGCCACCGTGCCTGCGAACCTCCCGACTCGGATCGGCCTCGACATCGACTCGACCGACACGCTCTCGGTCGACAGTCCGTTCGATTATCGAACCCAGTCGATGCTCTACTGCGCAGCCCACATGCCCAATCCCAACGATGCAGGTTTCACCGACGCAATGCACGAGGAATTGCGGATCCTGATCGAGGCGGCCGGCGGTCGCACTCTTGCCCTGTTCACCAGTTATCGGGCGTTGGATGCCGCCGTCGAAGCAATCAGACCGAAGATTCCATTCACCGTACTTTCGCAGCGCGAGTATCAGAAGAACCAGCTCGTGACCATGTTCTCCCAGGACGAGTCGAGCTGCTTGTTCGCCACATCGGGCTTCTTTCAAGGAATCGACATTCCAGGACGAACTCTGTCGCTCGTCACCATCGACCGAATTCCGTTCCCGCGACCCGATGATCCACTTCTCAGCGCGCGCCGTGAAGCGGTGGGAGCATCTGCATTTCGTGACATCGACATTCCCCGTGCAGCGACCCTGCTCGCCCAAGCGACCGGTCGACTGATACGCGGGGCGCTCGACCGCGGTGTGGTTGCAGTCTTCGATCCCCGCCTTGCCAAAGCCGGATATCGACGTGACATCCTCCAAGCGCTACCGAACATGAAGCGTTCGATCGATCGCGAGGAAGCTGCCGACTTCCTGCGAACCGTCACCTCTTGAGTTGACGTTCGAATCAGGGAACTGCCGAATCAGGGAACAATCGAGAGTCGATAGCCGATGCCACGCACGGTGAGAATGAGTTTCGGGTCGTCGGGCTGATCCTCGATCTTGACTCGAAGTCGATGAACGTGGGCATCGACCAGACGACTGTCACCCAAGTAGTCGTATCCCCACACCCGTTCGAGCAGCTGATCCCGTGACAAGACAGCGTTGGGGTGATCAGCGAATTCACACAACAGATGGAACTCGGTCTTGGTCAAGGCGACTTCTCTCCCAGCCTTGAACACCAACCCTTGATCCCGACGCAATTCGACATCTCCGAACATCTCCCCCGGGCTCTGCGGGCCGAGGGAACTCTGCAATTGCACACGGCGAAGGTGTGCACGGATACGGGCGGCCAATTCCTTCGGAACGATCGGCTTCGTGACGTAATCGTCAGCCCCCGCTTCCAAACCCGCAACCATGTCCTCGCTCGCCGTCTGAGCAGTGACCATGATGATCGGCACGATCGACATCGCACGCAACGCTCTGCAAACCTCGAATCCGGACATGTCCGGCAGGCGCAGATCGAGGAGGACCAAATCGGGTTCACTCGAATGGAATGCAGCGAGACCGGATGACCCATCTGGAGCCTCGCGCACGTCGTATCCCTCATCCTCGAGGGCAAGACGGAGGGCGAGACGGATCTGATCATCATCTTCGATCAGAAGCAGCTTGTTCACGGGATCAGTCTCTCCCCACCCGTCGAGCAATTCACGGTTTGCAGATCGAATTCCCCACTGATCAGTTCGCTCCAAAGTTTTGTTACACAAAACGCACAGTTTGCGCACGGACCGTTCACACTGGTTCGCCAGAGTGGGGATACGCGGAGGTCGGATCGGGATCGTCCTCCCCCTGGTCCCGCCGGCTTCCGTGGAAAGTCTCGCCCGGTTCGGTGTGCTGCGCCCGAACCGGGCGAATGACATTCCGGACATCGATCGAATTGCTCGGGTCCGGATTGGGGCAGGATGGGACGGTGCGCATGGCTCAGCGATTTCGCAGACTCAGTCTGAGGAGTCGTGTGACGCTGTTGTTCCTCCTCACGGGCATCGTCACATCACTTCTGCTCTCCGGTGCCAGCTATTTCACTGCACGCTCGTATCTCCTCGAGCGCCGTGACGAAGTCGTCGAGCGACAAGCGTTCAACAATGCACAGCTGATCCGAAGCCAACTGCGAAATCGTCGCTCCGAGGCCTTCGAGCTCATTTCGGGAATTCGCACCGAACGCAACGGATTCGCCATCTTGCATCTCTCACCCGAAAACCTGTATTTCTCCCAAGAAATTCGATACACACAGTCGGCACTCCCTCCCGAGCTCGTCGACGCGACCTTGAACGGCCTCACCGCACGACAACGCTTCTCCTTGAACGGACAGCCGTATGCAGCAGTCGGCGTGTACATCGCGGAGATTGGTGCGCACTACTTCGAGGCGTTCCCACTCTCCGACGAGCAGCGAACCCTCAACATCATCGCATCTGCTCTGATCATCGGCGTCGTGATCACAGGACTTCTGGCAACTCTGGTCGGGTGGTGGGTGAGCCGGCGTCTTCTGCGTCCGCTCGAAAGGGTCAGCGAGGCGGCAGGGGAAATCGCGAGTGGCGGTCTCGACACTCGACTCGAGCAGGAAGACGACCCCGATCTCTCACGTCTGATCACGTCGTTCAACGAAATGGCCGATGCAGTCCAGACTCGAATCGAACGAGAAACCCGTTTCGCGTCCGACGTCAGCCACGAACTTCGATCTCCCATCACTGCTCTCGCTGCTGCAGTCGAAGTGCTCGATGCCCGACGTGCCGACCTTTCTGTTCGGACTCAACAAGCACTCGACGTCGTCGTGTCTCAAGTTCGACGATTCGATCAGATGGTTCTCGACCTCCTCGAACTTTCGCGAATGGACGTCGGTGTCATTGGTCTTCACCGAGAGGATGTGGATGTCATGACCTTTCTCGACCGAGTTGCGAAGCGCTACGGCATCGAAGATCTCACTATCGACGTGACGAACGA